>JBBQLA010000411.1:0-3345 GCA_038327485.1 Acidimicrobiales bacterium | reverse complement strand
GGACCACCCGGTGGGCGCCCTCGGCGGCCCAGAACTTGGCGATCGCCAGCTCCTCGACAGCGGGGAGGCCCTCGGCCAGGCGCCACCCGGCCTGGTACGCGGTGAGGCGCACGGCCTCGGTGTCGATGTAGGCGTCCGCGGCCCGGTGCGACACGGCCTGGAAGGAGGCGATGGGCACGTCGAACTGCTTGCGCTCCTTGGTGTACGCCGCGGTCAGGTCGACCATCGCCTCGACGTTGCCCAGTGACAACGCGCATTGAGTGGCCACAGCGATCTCGAACGCACGACCGAGCGCAGCGGCTCCGATCACGATCACCGAACCGACCGCACCGTCGAAGGTCAGGTTGGCGTCGGGGCTGCCGCTGGTGGTGATGATCGGCTCGACGCTCACGCCGTCGCCGCGTTCCACCAACACCCGCCCGGGAACGCCATCGATCTGCGCCGGGTCGACGAAGGCGTCGGCCAACTGCGCGGACGGCACACAGATCTTGTGGCCGTTGACCACGACTCCGTCACCAGAGGCGGTGGCCGTGGTGACGATCTGGTACGGATCACCGTCGTCCTCGTGCCAGGCTCCCGTCAGGACGACCGATCCGTCGGCCACCCGGCCGAGCCACGCCGACTGCAGGGCATCCGAGCCGAACTCGGCGATGGGCAGCGCGCCCAACGCGACCGACTCCCAGATGGGCAGGGCAGCCGCGGTCTTGCCGACGACCTCGAGCACGCGAGCCAGCTCGACGAGTCCGAGGCCGGCACCTCCGGCAGATTCGGGCAAGGCGATGCCCAGCAACCCGGCGTCAGCCACGGCCGCCCAAGTGCCACGGTCGAACTTGATCTCGCCCGAACGCTCGATCTCGCGTAGCGATTCGTGGGTGACACGATCGCCGAGGATCTGCGCAGCGAGGTCGCCGACGGCCTGCTGTTCTTCGGTGAATGAGAAGTCCATGAGATCGTCCCTCAGCCTCTGAGCGCCCGCGGCAAGCCCAGTCCGAACATTGCGATGAGATCCCGCTGGATCTCGTTGGTCCCGCCGCCGAAGGTGAGGATCACCAGGCTGCGGTAGTTCTGCTCGAGCCGACCAGCGAGGATCGACTCGGCGCTGCCCCGCTCGAGGTAGGCGCGTGGGCCGAGAATCTCCATGAGGAGCCGGAACGACTCCAGGTAGAACTCGGTGCCGAACACTTTGATGGTCGAGGCGGACGCGATGTCCATGCTGCCCTGCGTGGCGGTCCACGCCACTTTCCAGTTGATCAGTCGCAGGAACTCGAGGCCGGTCCGCACCCGAGCCAAGTTGAGCTGCACCCACTCCTGGTCGATGATTCGCTTCGCACCGGCGGGGTGGCTCTTCGCGTAGTTCACGACCTCCTGGTAGCTCTGCTCGAGCAACCCGGCCGAGCACAACGTGACCCGCTCGTGGTTCAACTGGCTGACGATGAGGTTCCAGCCGTTGTCGACCCCGCCGACCAGGTTGTCCGCCCGAACTCGCACGTCGTCGTAGTAGACGGCGTTGATGTCGTGGCTCGAGAGCAACTGCAGCGGGTCGATGGTGATGCCGGGCGTGTTCTTCAGATCGACGATGATCATCGAGATGCCCTTGTGCTTGGGGGCATCGGGGTTGGTTCGAACCGCGAGCCAGCAGTAGTCGGCGTCGGACGCCAACGACGTCCACATCTTCTGGCCGTTGATGATGTACTCGTCGCCGTCGAGCACGGCCTTGGTCGTCAGCGACGCCAGGTCGGTGCCCGACTCGGGCTCTGAGTAGCCGATGGAGAAGTGGATGTCACCGGCGAGAATGGCCGGCAGGAATCGCTGCTTCTGCTCCTCGGTGCCGTTGGCCATGATCGTCGGGCCGACCGTGTTGATGGTGAGCATCGGCACCGGCGCACCTGAGCGCATCGACTCGTCGAAGAAGATGTACTGCTCGAGCTGACTGCGGCCCTGGCCTCCGTATTCCTTCGGCCATCCGATTCCGAGCCACCCGTCGGCCGCCATCTGCTTGACGGTGCTGCGGGTGACCGGGCCGACGCCCTGTTCCCCGTGCAACGCTTCTTTGATGTCGTCGGTGAGTAGTTCCTGGTAGTAAGCCGCGAGCTCGGCCCGGAGGGCCTCTTGCTCGTCGGTGTAGGCGATCCGCATGCGGGGACTGTACCGCCAAAAGTGGAACGCGTTCTCGTTTCCGGATGGCGTGGAATCGTCGAGGAAGTCGATACGGTGCGCCGGTGACGAGCGATACCCAGACCAACGACCACCGCCATGAGACCAGCGACCAGGCCCCCTACGACCTGGTGATCATCGGGACCGGGTCGGCCAACTCCATCCTCGACGAGCGGTTCGCCGAGTGGCGGGTGGCGATCGTCGAGCGTGGCGTGTTCGGCGGAACATGCCTCAACCGAGGGTGCATCCCCTCCAAGATGTTCATCTATCCGGCCGACGTCATCATGGAGATGCGACACCTCGGCGCGCTCGGCGTGGATGCTGATCTGCGCGACGTGCGGTGGCGGGACATGCGCGACCGAATCTTCGGGCGGATCGATCCGATCGCGGCCGGCGGCGAGGAGTACCGCAAGGGCCAGCCAAATGTCGATGTGTACAACGGCGATGCCCGCTTCGTGGGGACGAAGCGTCTCGCCATCACGATGGCCGACGGCACGGTCACCGAGATCACCGGCGAACAGATCGTGATCGCGGCGGGGGCGCGGCCCTCGATCCCCGAGGTCGATGGTCTCGGTGAGGCGGGGTTCCACACCAGCGACACGATCATGCGGCTCGACGCCGTGCCGGCCCGCTTGGCCGTGTTGGGCGGTGGCTTCATCGCCTGCGAGCAGGCACACCTGTTCGAGGCGTTCGGCTCGAGAGTGACAATGATCGTCCGGGGGCTCGGGTTGCTGACCCACCAGGACGAGGAGGTGTCCCAGCGCTTCACCGAACTGTCGGCGGACCGCTTCGATCTCCAGCTGTTGACGACCGCGACCTCGGCGCGACGGACCGAGGACGGCATCGTGCTCACCACCATGCATGCCGACGGAACGGTCGGCGAGGTGACCGTCGACCAGGTGCTGGTCGCCACCGGTCGCACCCCCAATGGCGACCAGCTGGCCGTCGGCGCGACGGGCGTGCAGCTCGACGACACCGGACTGGTGGTCACCGACAACTCGCTGGCCACGTGCGTCGATGGGATCTGGGCGTTGGGCGACGTGCGCTCCCCGCTGCAGCTCAAGCACGTGGCGAACCACGAGGGACGAGTGGTGCAGCACAACCTGTTGCACCGCGACGAGCCGATCCACATCGACGAGATGTTCGTGCCAAGCGCAGTGTTCGGCTTTCCTCAGATCGCGTCGGTCGGCG
>JBBQLA010000410.1:0-3348 GCA_038327485.1 Acidimicrobiales bacterium | reverse complement strand
GTCGACCGCACCGCGCCGGTCACGGTGTGGTTGCGGTCGCTGGCCGCTCGCGCCTTCGAGGAATGCGGTGGGCCGGGAGTTGGGGCCATCGGCATGTGCTTCACCGGTGGTTTCGCGCTGGGGATGATGGTCGACGACATCATTGTGGCGCCCGCCTTGTCGCAGCCGTCGTTGCCGATCGGAGTCACCAAGCGGGCCATGGCCTCGCTTCAGTTGAGCCCCGACGATCGTGAACTGGTGCGGCAGCGGGCGCTCGAGGGCGTGTGCGTGCTGGGCATGCGCTTCACTGGCGACCGCATGGCCCCTGGAGCGAAGTTCGACTCGCTGCGCGAGCTGATGGGCGACTCGTTCATCGGCATCGAGATCGACTCGTCACCCGGCAATCAGTTCGGTTTCGGGCGGTTGGCCCATTCGGTGGTGACCGAGGAACTCGTTCGAGACGATCCGTCCAACCCGACTGCCATCGCACTCGAACGGCTGCTGGAGTTCTTCGCCGAGCGACTGCTGGTCACCTGATCGCCGCGGGCGGGTCCGAGCTGCCGCGGCCGAGATCGACTGTCACAGTGCCCGAGTAGCGTTGGCCGACCATGGCTGACCCGTTCGAACGTGACGATCTCCTCTCGGGTCTGAACCCCGCGCAGGCCGAAGCCGTCACGCACGGCGACGGTCCATTGCTGATCATCGCTGGTGCCGGATCCGGCAAGACCCGGGTGCTGACGCACCGCATCGCCTACCTGATCGAGCGGCGCGGCGTCTCGCCGTTCGAGATCCTCGCCATCACCTTCACCAACAAGGCGGCGGACGAGATGAAGTCCCGGGTCGCCGCCCTCGTGGGGCCGGTCGCTCAGAAGATGTGGGTGTCCACGTTCCACTCGGCCTGCGTGCGCATCCTGCGCCGAGAGGCCTCAGCGTTGGGATTCCCGGCCCAGTTCTCGATCTACGACCAGTCAGACGCGGTGCGTCTGATGAAGAACGTACTCAGCGCGCAGAACCGCGATCCCAAGCAGTTCCCGCCCCGCTCGATCCACGCCATCATCTCGGCGGCCAAGAACCGCGGCCAGAGCGTCGACGATTTTGCCGCTGCCGCCCAGAACAACATCGACCGGAGCGTGGCCAAAGCGTTCCGGGAGTACCAGGCCAGCCTGCATCGTGCGGGCGCGATGGATTTCGACGATCTGCTGAGCAACACCGTCGAGCTGTTCCGCCGGCACCCCGACATCCTCGGCCAGTACCAGCAGCGCTTCCGACACGTGCTCGTCGACGAATACCAGGACACCAACCACGTGCAGAACGAGTTGGTCACCCTGCTCGCCGGCGGCCACCGCAACGTGTGCGTGGTGGGCGATGGCGACCAGTCCGTGTACCGGTTCCGCGGTGCGGACCTCTCGAACATCTTGGAGTTCGAGCAGGCCTTCCCCGACGCCACCGTGATCCTGCTCGAGCAGAACTATCGGTCGACCCAGACCATCCTCGACGCGGCCAACGCAGTGATCGCCAACAACACCTCCCGCAAGCCCAAGGAGTTGTGGACCGAAGCGGTCGGCGGCCCCAAGATCAAGCGCTTCAACGCCGATGACGAGGGCGACGAAGCCCAATGGGTGGCGCACGAGGCCGCCGCGTACCACGACAGCGGCCATCACCGCTGGGGCGACGTGGCGGTCTTCTACCGAACCAACGCCCAGTCCCGCGTGATCGAAGAACAGTTCACTCGCTCGGGCATCCCTTATCGAGTGATCGGCGGGACCCGCTTCTACGACCGGCGTGAGATCAAGGACGCCATGGCCTACGTGAAGGCGGTGGTGAACCCGGCCGACGAGGTGAGCGTCAAGCGAGTGCTGAACGTGCTCAAGGAGGGCATCGGCGACACGTCGATCGGGAGGCTCGACGCCTACGCCCGGGCCCAGGGCATCACGTTCTTCGCCGCGCTGCACCACGTGGCCGCGGCCGGTGTGTCCGGCCGGGCGGTGCGCGCGATCGGGTCGTTCGTCCAGCTCATCGATTCGCTGGCGCCCGAGGCCGCGAAGGGCCCGGCCACGTTGTTGGAGAAGGCGCTCGAGCGATCGGGCTACGCGGCCAAGCTCGAGACGGAACGCACGATCGAGTCCGAAGGTCGTCTGGAGAACCTGTCCGAACTGATCGGGTTCGCCCGTGACTTCGACACCGTCGAGGAGTTCCTCGAGCGGGTCGGCCTCGTCGCCGACACCGACTCCATCGAAAGTGACGACGACTCAGCTGCCGTGCTCATGACGCTGCACGCGGCCAAGGGACTCGAGTTCCCGATCGTGTTCGTGATCGGCATGGAGGAAGGGATTTTCCCCCACATCCGATCCCTCAACGAACCGGCCGAAATGGAGGAGGAGCGTCGCTTGGCCTACGTCGGGTTGACCCGGGCCAAGGAGAAGCTCCACGTGACCTCGGCCTGGAGTCGCATGCTGCATGGCTCCACCCAGTACAATCCGCCCTCGCGGTTCCTCGACGAGATCCCCGCAGAGCTGGTCGAGGAGATCGGCGATGGCCGAGTACGACGTCGGTCCTCGTTCGGCGACGGTGCCACCTGGGGCGGGGGTGGTGGGGGGTATCGGGCCCAGGAGTCACGCGAGCGTCGAGTGCAGGACGCGCTGACCCCGAGGCCGTCGTCGTCGCCATCAGGCGCAGACCAGATCGGATTACGCACCGGCGACGGTGTTCGCCACGCCAAGTGGGGCGAAGGGGTCATCATCGACGTGCGCGGCGAAGGCGACAAGGCCGAAGCCACGGTCAGATTCCCCGATGCCGGTGAGAAGGTCCTGTTGTTGGCGTGGGCGCCACTGGAGAAGATCTGACGTGTTGCCAACCCAGTTCCTGCGACGACTCGACATCGCCGTGCGTCATCACCCCGACCTGTCCTCGGCCATGGACGTGTTGGGTGCGCTGCACCCCAACCGTGTGCTGGCAACCGAGCATCAGGCCGGGCGGGTCCTGAACTTCGGGTCCGCCGCCAAGCTGGTGGCGCGTTGGTCCAATGCCATCGCGGCGAAGTCCGAGGTCGGTACGCCCGTGGTGATCGCCACGCCCAACGGGTACGACCAGTTCCTGTTGTGCCTCGCTGTGGCGCGAGCAGGACGAATCGCCGTGCCGGTCAACGATCAGATGCGCCCCACTGAGATCGACCACGTGATCGCCGACTCTGGCGCCACCCTGGTGATCCGTTCGGTCACTCAGCTCAAGGGCCGCTTCCCCGCCATCGAGGCTGCGACTCCGGATCCCGAAGACGTCGCCGCACTCTTCTACACCTCCGGCACGACCGGGCTGCCCAAGGGGGCGGCGCTGACGCATCGCTCGCTCATCGGGCAGTCCTCAGCGGGCGTC
>JBBQLA010000409.1:0-3349 GCA_038327485.1 Acidimicrobiales bacterium | reverse complement strand
TCCAGAGCGGTCGATCGGGCGCCAACTCAGCCAGCTCAGGAGCATCGTTCTCGTGCGCAAACGCCGCCCATCCCCCGTCGACAGCAATCACGATGTCGTTGGCGTCGATGGAGTATTCCACTACCGAGCCCGATCCCGTCGGGGTGCTGTCACGATCTGCCGCGATCGACGCGGCGATGAGACCCCACAGCTCGTCAGGCGGATCGACGAGTTGGAAGTCGTCGCTGTCGACCTCCGCCACAATGGCGGCGACACGATCCACGAAGGCGGGATCGATTCCGGGATAGTCGCCCTCACGCAGCATGATCGAATCCTTTCAGTTGGCTGTCTATCCGCTCGGGGCCACGACTGCCGGCGCTCCTCACTGATTCCAACGGTACATGGCAGCGCTCGACGATCTGGGTGTCGGTCAGAAGCTCCGCGAGCGCCAGCCGCACCGGAGTTTGCGGAGACGGCAGCCGTGTTCATCGGGATCCGGCGGGATACCGTCATGGCCATGGGCCCGGGATTCGATCGTCGAGACGCTCTTCGGTTGATGGCTGGCGGTGCAGTCGTCGCTGTGGCGGGCGCATGCGCATCGAGGACAGAGACGGCGCGGAGCACCACAAGGTATTCGGGCCCAGAACACGCAAGGTCGGGCACCACGTCGGTGCCCACCGTCGACCCGCCGGGCACATCGCCCCCGACCACAGCGCCCCCGACCGCGCCCGCGGAAGTGGGGAGTCCGACGCCGAGCACTGAGGAGCTCTCGGCTCGATTCGGCGGGATGGTTCCCACCGAGTGGGGCCCGGTCGTTGCCGGAGTCGCGACTCGGCTCGAGACCTCTTCTGAGTTGCTGGCGTTGACGTTCGACGCCTGCGGAGGACCCCACGGCAGCGGAGTCGATCACGCGCTCCTCGAACTGTTGATTCGAGAGCAGATCCCGGCGACGTTGTTCCTGAACGCACGGTGGATCGACGCGAACCCGCAAGTCACCGAGTCGCTGATGTCGAACCCGTTGTTCGAGGTCGCCAACCACGGCGCCCACCATCGGCCGCTCTCGGTGACTGGCCGCTCCGCGTACGGGATCGCCGGATGCGCCTCGGTGTCCGAGGTTGTCGACGAGGTCGAGTCGAACCACGAACGGCTCGCCACACTCTTGGGGCACCCGCCGATGTTCTTCCGCTCGGGGACCGCGTTCTACGACGAGGTGGCGGCGCAGATCGTGTCGGCCCTTGGCGAGACTCCTGTGTCGTTCGCCGTCAACGGCGACGCCGGCGCGACGTTGTCGGTATCGGAGATCGGCCGTACCCTGTCCAACCCGCCGCCAGGGGCCGTCGTCTTGATGCACATGAACCAGCCGACACGCTCGACCGCGGCGGGACTCGCAGCGGCGCTTCCGTCGCTTCGTGCCCGTGGCAGCCGATTCGTCACGTTGTCAGGTGCCGGGGTCTCGATGGCCCACCTCTGAGCTCGGTGTGAAGTGGCCCGTGGCTCTGACGGTCATCGCCGTCGACGATGTGGGTTTCACCAGCTGGCGGGAGCGGGTGCGGTGCTCAGCCCTGTGCCGCGTCGAGCGCCGCGTTGACGGGGCCGAGCGCGTCCGGTGGGACCAGGTTGTTCTCCTGGGTGGTGTCGGCC
The DNA here is from genome assembly GCA_038327485.1 of Acidimicrobiales bacterium. GTDB lineage: Bacteria > Actinomycetota > Acidimicrobiia > Acidimicrobiales > Microtrichaceae > JBBQLA01. The sequence goes on along the minus strand of JBBQLA010000409.1, from coordinate 1,729 downwards.
TCGACCAGAGCAACCATTGCCTCGACCACTTCGGCGGGGTCGAGCTGGTCGACGGTGATGAAGTCACGAACCATCTTGAACGTGTCGGTCGTCGGCGCTTGGAGGCTGTCCTCGCCGAACCACTCCCACATCGCAGCGGCCATCCGATCGTTGAACCCTGTGTCGTATGGGCCGGGGTTGAGCAGGCACACATCGATGCCCTGCGGCGCGAGCTCGGCACGCATTGCCTTGCCCATGGCCTCGAGCGCGTGTTTCGTCATCGAGTACGGACCAATGGCAGGAGCCGCAATGAGCCCCGCGACCGACGACACGATGATCACGCGGCCCGAGCCCCTCGGGATCATCTGGGCGAGCACCCGCTGGGTGATGGCAAGCGTGCCGAACACGTTGACCTCGAACAAGCGCCGCACGATGTCGATCGGCACGTCGGCCAGGGGGCCGAACTGTCCGGCCCCGGCATTGTCGATCAGGACATCCACCTGCCAGTTGTCGACCTTGGCGACATCGTCGGTGGTGATGTCCAGCACCTCCACCTGGAGCTGCGGAGCCTCGGCACGGAGGGCATCGGCCTGTTCGGTGGTCTCGGTCGTGGCGATGACCTCATGGCCGCGGGCGGCCAGCGCGAGCGCCGCCCCCTTGCCGAACCCCGAGCCGGCACCGGTGATGAGCACGCTCGACATCTTGGATCTCCTTGATCGTGGAGTCCGATTCTGTCACGACACACCGTGTTCGGCCGCCCCCGGTGATCCCGATGAACGAGCCGCACGTGCTCCGTCCACGCGACGGAGAGTGATCCCTCCGCTGCGACGAATCTCTCCCTGCGCTGAGAAAAGCGCGTTGTATTCGGCATGCCGAGAGGGGATACTGATGGTGTCCCGACGTACTCGGGCCGAGGACCGAAAGGTCGTCTAGGCCTCAGCCGTCGGGACGTCCGCGTGTCAGCACAGCGAGACCGGCCTCATCGAGTTGGGCCCACCAGCGATCATCGCCCTTGACGACGAACTCGAAAAGCGCTCCGGCAGCTGCATCGGCTAGCCACAGAAGCGGTTCGGACTTGTCGGCCCACGAGTACGACCATCGAACGTCGACCCGGTTGGCTCGGAAACGGGCGAAGGTCGCCTTGTCGAGCCGATCCTTGTTGCTACGGCCTTCGAGCATGACCGACTCGACCCGTGCGATGTGAAGCTCCGGAAGCAGCGCTGAAGAAAGCAGCCGGCTTCTGGCGTGCTCCTGATCCGGGGCGGGGACGTCGGCTGCGTAGATGCCGACGCTCTGCACGCCGACCTCGACGAGGCAATCGATCATCCGTTGACGGACGATCGGTCCGCGGTCGCTTACCCAATGGAATGGCCGCTGCCGATCGAGAGAGTCTCGAACACGCTGCCGGACTTCATTCTGGTGCCGGTCGACCACCACAGCCGCGGCAATGACACACACGACGGTGCCGTTCTCCGGCCTCGACACCGCCTCGTCGAGAACGGCCCACCGTCTCGGCCCGCTCATTTCTTGGTTCCAAACATTGCCGGGGCGACGGTCCCGGCCGCACCGGCGTCAAGAGATGGCACGACACGAGAGTAGGAATCGAGTGTGACAGCGATCGCCGAGCGGGGCGACGAAGTTTGAACGGGATCTTTATACTCTCGGTGCAATGTCGCTGGTCCACCACACCGCGCTGTGCGTGCGGGACATCGAGCAGAGCCTGCGATTCTGGCGTGATGGGCTGGGGTTC
>JBBQLA010000408.1:0-3383 GCA_038327485.1 Acidimicrobiales bacterium | reverse complement strand
CACGGGTTGGTCGAAGGCGTGTTGAGCCGGATCGATGAGGTGCGCGACGTATCGGCCGGACGGCTGCGGTCGTTGCGAGACGCGGTCGTTGCACTCGACGGCCTCGACATCAGCACGGTCGACCCGGTGCAGCTGGCTGATGCCGTGCGCGCCGTGTTCGATCCGCACGAGGCCTTCACCGACGAGGTCACCCAGTTCTTCGCAGCCATCAACCAGTGGCAGGCCCGATACGACCTGACCACCGACGAGTTCCGGTTCTTCGCCGAGGTTCTGGTGGGGTATGTCGGCGATCGTCTCGACGAGATCGAGCGAATGGCGCGACCGATCGGCGCGCACCTGGTGTCGCTCGAGCCGAAGGTGCCCTCCATCGTGGCGCGCATGGCCGGCGGCCTTGCCACCCGCGTCGAGGAGGCGGGTCTGGCCGGCACCGTCTCGGTGACACATCAGCGCGGGTCAACGCCCTCCGATTGGGACCATCTCCGGGCCTGGTTCCGCAGTACCGATACCACGCCTTCCCGCATGGATCGACTCGGCCGCGAAGCCGTCGCCGCGATCCGAACCCTGACGCTCAACCTCACCCGACTCGGCCGAGTCGGGGTTGGAGCCTCGTCGCGTCGCGCCGACCTCCTGGCGCTCGCCCGCTTCTTCGACGGCGCACCGAACCTTGATGCATGCCACCACCTCTCCGCGGCCGCGTTCGGCTTGTTCCCGCCGAATCATCTCGGCACGGTCGCCGACGATGCCGACGACCCGGCCGCCACGTCGACCTCATGGTGGGACGGACCTCGTGCGACCGTTGCCATCTCACTGCGCGAGCGCGGCGACACGACCAACCGTGGGGCGACTACTCCCCTGCGCGACCGGCGAGCCGAGGCGACGATGATCCGCCGTCGGCGCGAGGCCGAGTTCGCCGCCCGCGCCCAGGTCGACGCAGAGCTGCTCGAGATCGGCGAGCTGGACGGCGCGACCCTCTCGGACGCGGGCATCGCCCGGTTGCAACAGTTGCTGTCTCGCACCACTCATCGTCGGCCCAACGCTGATGGCACCCGGTCGGTCGACGACCAGGCCATCTCCTGTGTCGTGCGCCGCCACCCCGGGCGATCGACGGTGCTTCGAGGCCCGACCGGTGAGCTCACCCTGTTCGACCTCGCAGTGAGCATCGAGCCTGCTGCGCAATCCGTGTCGACGCATGGACGCTGAGCGCACCGATGACGGCAACCCCCAAGCCGCGCTTGAACAGCGAGCCGTCGCACGTCACCTGCTGGAGCGCCCACTGACCTGCGCCGAGCACGACCCGGAGATGTTCCGGCTCATCCGGCGGCACGAGGCCACCGTCGACCGGTGGTTCACCCAGCGCCTTGGCTACCGGCTACACGTCGACACCGACACGGCGCGTCTCTACAAGACGACGTACATCCCTGAGCACCGACCGCTGCGGGTGGTCGGTCGGTCCGAGCGACCCCTCCACCAACTCGAGTACACGCTGCTGGCGCTTCTGCTCGCCTCGACTGCGTCAGGTCCAGCAGTCATCAGCCTCCGCGACCTGGTCCGCGAGGTGCGATCCGCCGCGGCCGAAGCCGAGATCGACCTGAACGGAGATGCCACCGAGCGGCGCGCCATCGTGACCGCGCTGCGCTGGATGATCGACCACGGATTGGCGACCGAGATCCACGAGCGTGTCGAGACCTTCGTGACCGACGAGACGGCCGACGCGGTGCTGCGCGTGCGACCCGACCGCATCGCGCTGGTCCCGGTGCCGGCACTGGCCGGGGCGACCGATCCCGACCAGATGATCGAACACTCCGAGCGTCGCGAGGTGACACGGCAGTGGCTGCGCTGTCGCCTCGTCGAGGATCCTGTTCTCTATCGGAGCGACTGCACCGACGCGGAATGGGGCGAGCTGCGGCGGCGTCTCGGCGAGGAAGCGTCAACGCTTGATGTGATGTTCGGAATGTCGATCGAGGCCCGCGCCGAAGGCGTGGCGGCGATCGACCCATCCGGGCGACTCTCCGATCGGCGGTTCCCCGCTGGCGGCACGGTCGGCCATGCTGCGCTGCTCCTGATCGAACGCGTCGTGGGGATGCACAGTGACTTGCACGACGGCTGGATCACCGTCGCCGAGGTCGTCGCCCTCGTCACGACCCTGGCCGTCCCCCATTCGCGGCGCTGGGCGGGCGACCTCGTCGAGGCACCCGATCGATTGACCGATCGGGTCATCGAGCTACTCGCCGAGCTCCGGCTCTGCGAGCGGTCAACCGGGGTCGATGCCGTCCGACTGCTGCCTGCTGCCGCTCGGTTCATCGTCGACCCCGACCCCGGTGCGGCCGTCCAGCCGGAGCTGTGGTGACGGTCCCCGACGCGCTCACCGAACCCGAGCTGCGCGCATTCTGGGACGAGGTCCGTCTGCGGCTCGAGCGCAACTCGATCGACTGGCGAGGCCGGATGACGATCCCCCCGATGTCGGCACAGGCCCGGCTCACCCTCGACGCCGTGACCGGCCGCAAGCTCAAGTCACAGATCAGCCTGGGTGAGCTCGAGGCGGGACTCGTGCGGCTCGGCGCCGGCACCGGCCTGCCCGACGTGCTCGACGCGCTCGGGCATCCCGTGTCGCCGGAGCGAGCCGAGCAGCGTGCTCGTCGGTTGCAGTCGGAGGCGGCCCGCGATGCCGCCCGAACTGCGGTGCAGTCATGGCCCGAGGGGTGGGCCGCTGATTGGATCAGCAGCGCCATCCGGGCAGGGCTGCTGGCGAACCTCGACGATACCCAGGCAGGACAACTGGTCGCATCGGTCCGAACGGTGCTCGACGCGTTGGCCGAACCGCGTCGCGATCCGATCAGCCGGGTCGACCTGGCGGCGCGCCATCTCGGCTCGTCCCACGCGCTCGACAGCGGGTCGCGTCTCGAGCGAGCAGTCACGCGCGCCCTCGCGCTGGCTGCCGAAACCGACGATCACCGTGACCTCTGGGAGCAGGCCGGCGCCCAAGCCGATCTGGTGTCAGGCCCTGCGCTCACCTGGAACCTCCGACTGGCGCCCGACCATGCCCTCGCCGCGGCGGTCGCCAGTTCGACGGCGCTCGGTGTCCCGTTCCTCTTCACCCAGCTGGCGCTGCGACGATGCCCCATCAACGTGGCCGCTGGCGAGATCGTGCTCGCCGTCGAGAACCCGCGGGTGGTCGAGTACGCCGCGCAGACCGGTGCAGATGCCAGTCTGATCTGCACGAGCGGCAACCCGTCAGGCGCGGTTCGGATGCTGATCGAGCAGCTTCTCGCCGTTGGCGTCCTCGTCCGCTATCACGGCGACTTCGACGCCGCCGGACTCGCCATCTGCTCTCGCATGCTCTCGCTCGGGCTCAGGCCCTGGCGGATGCAGTCGGCCGACTACCT
>JBBQLA010000407.1:0-3391 GCA_038327485.1 Acidimicrobiales bacterium | reverse complement strand
CAACTTCGCCTGGCCGGCCGTCACCATCGCCTGCTGAACCTGTCGGTTTCGGGAGCACGCGCCGCCGATCTGATCGAGGTGCAACTGCCCCGCTACGAGGCGTTCATGGCGGCGTGGGGCACGCCGCAGCTCACCATTGTCGCCATCGGAGCCAACGACTCGTTCCGTTCGGTCAACGTGTCCGCGTTGCGGTCTCGCCTCACCCACATCGCCGAGCGACTTCCCCAGGGCTCCGTGATGGCGCTTCTGCCGGTCGCCGGCCCGGCCGCCGTGGCGCGTCTGGCCAACCGAACCGTTCGGGAGCTGTGCGAACTACATGGCATGACCCCGGCCGACATCAATCGTCACGCCCACGTGCGGCGCAACCGTCTGGCGTCCGACGGGTTTCACCCCAGCGAACTGGGCTACAGCGAGTGGACGATCGGCCTGGCCGAAGCCGTCAGCCTGATCGACGACTGAACCGGGTCAGGATTCGGTGATGGTGATGGAGTTGATCACCACGTCAGCCAGCGGTCGATCCTGCGCACCGGTGGGCGTGGCCTGGATCGCCTCGAGCACATCGAGACCGCTGATGAGTTTGCCGAACAATGAGTAGCTCGGAGGGAGGCCAACACCGCTGGAGCCGGAGACGATGAAGAACTGGCTGCCGTTGGTGTTTGGCCCGGCGTTGGCCATGGCCAGCGAGCCGACCGCGTACTTGCCGGGCTCGGGAAGCTCGTCGTCGAAACGGTAGCCGGGGCCACCACGGCCGGAGCCCTCAGGGCAACCTCCCTGGATCATGAAGCCCGAGATGACCCGGTGGAACACGAGCCCGTCGTAGTAGTGGTGACGGGCGAGGTTCACGAAGTTGTTCACCGTGCCCGGCGCCTGCGAGGGGTACAGGAACGCCACCATCTCACCGAGCGAGGTGGAGATCGTCGCCTGGTACTCCTTGGCGGGCTCGACCGCCATCTCGAATGGTTCGGCGAACTTTCGTTGCTGGGAGGCGGAGCCGTCGGCAGCGGGTGCGGGAGTAGCCATCTCGAAAGACTACTTCGCTCCGAAGTCGCGCAGGATCGGCGCCGCCGGAGCCGTCTGCAGCAACAGCACGTCGGCGGACCCCTTTCGCGCCGGCGTGGTGGGCAGCACCACGGTGGCGGGATCGGTCCCCGACATCTCCCGGGCGAGACTCCAGATGTCACCGATTCCCAGCTCGGTGTCGACCCGCACCCCACCGGCGGCGGCGTTGACGAGCTTGACGCCGGTGATCGGATTGCGGGTCTGGCCCACCTCGCTGAGCACCGCCCGGATGAAGTTCTGCTGGCGTTGTTGGCGACCGAGGTCCGAGGTCGGGTCCGTCACGTACTTGCCGTCGATCAACTCGGTGTAGTGCCTCGATCGCACGTAGGCGAGCGACGTCGGCCCGTCGAGCAGTTGCTTGCCGGTACCGGCCATGTTGAGCCCGGACGCGCCGTCCTTGGCTGGATGAGGGAAGTCGATGGTGATGCCGCCCATGGCGTCGACCATGGCCGAGAAGCTGACGAAGTCGATCTCGACGTAGTGCTGGATCGGGACGCCCAAGTTGGTGGTGACGGTGCGCACGAGGTTGGCGGGCCCGGCGTTGTACGCCGCGTTGACCCGACCCGGTTTGCCAGTCGCTGCGTTGGTCACCCACAGATCGCGGGGGATCGACATCATCTTCGATCCCGACGGCGACACCCGCAGCACGATGATGGTGTCGCTGCGCTTTCCGGCGACGCCCGGCCCGATCGCCCCCGCGTTGGGGGTCTCGGCGGTGATACCGGCGCGTGAGTCGGACCCGACGATCAGGTAGTTGACGGTGTCCCCCGAGGCGGCGGTCAACGCGTCGCCGAGATCCACTCGATCGAGGCCTTCGACGGTCCGCCAACCCCATACCAGCACCCCGGCGATCAGCAGGATGACGAGGATCGGGAGGTACAGCCAGATCCAGCGCAATTTGGGCGTGAGTGCTCGTCGCACCGTGCGCACTGGGCGCGGCCCGCGACGGCCTCGAGAGGACGGGCGCTTCGATTCTGCCTTCGCCGCCGCCGGAGCAGGCGACGCCGGCCGCGATTCTGGAACGGGTGACCCGGGTCGCGGTCCCGGGCGAGGGCCAGTGGTTGGCCTCGATGACCCACTTGGAGCTGGTCGGGGGGCCTGTGGCGCTCCTGGTACCGGCGGGGAGGGCGGGGTGGGTGGGGTCGCCGGCGTGCCGGCCGGCGGCACCGCTCCCCCCACGTAGTACTGGCGAGGCGGGCCCACAGGATGAAGTGGGTCCTGTGCGGGGCTGACGTCGTCACTCACCGTCCGATGCTCGCACGGCCCGCACCGGAGCTGGTGGCACTGATGGCTCGCCTCGGGTAGATCACGACCGAGGGGACTTACCCATTGCCAGAATCCGACGGGTCCGTACCATCAATTTCGTGACGGAGATGAACCCAGCCGACAACGACATCGAGATCGTCGACGTCCGCGAACTCGCCGACCTTCGCGGTTCCCTGCGCTTCCTCGACGAGACACCCGCTCCTCCGCCGCTCCCGGCGGGGCTGGAGAACGTGATCGACATCCGTTCGTTCGTCAACGAGCCCGGCGGCGACTTGATGGATGGCGAGTCGCTGGAGGAGTCCGAGATCCGCGACATCTCCGCCCGACGCCGCCACCAGCAGGTCTACAAGATCGCCTATCGACTCCTCGGCGAGACCGAGAACGCCAATCTCGTGGTCGATCGGGTCGCCCGCCGTCTGCACAGCGATGATTCCGACGAATCCTTGCGCGAAGCCGTGCAGATCACCCTCGAACAGACTCGCCTGCAGATCCGGCGGCCGGATCACTTGTTCGATCACGACGACGTCCATGCGGCACAGCGAGTGCGGGTCATGCGCGAGCTCGATCGACACACGACCGAAGACCGAGTGGTGCTGGCGCTGCGACACCTCCTGGGCCTGGCGCCGGCCCGTGTTGCCATGATCACCGGGCGGCCCGAGAATGACATCAGAGCTGTCACCAGTCACTGGGTGCCGTCCGATTCCAACCACACGGTGACCATCCTCAACACGCTGGACACCTGGATCGACTCGTCGCTGCGTGAGCGTCAGCTCGAAGCGGTCGTCCCGACCCTCGATCACCTGGACGATCCGAACGCCGCGACACTCATTCCTCAGCTCCAGTCCTAGTCTGGAGGGTGTCGTTCACGCCCTCCGCGCTCACCCCGGGCGAGATCGCGATCATCCGCAGCGTCGTCGAGGTCATCGCGCGGTCGGTCTCCGGCGACGAAGCCGCTTGTTCCGCTGCGGTCGACCGATCGATGGTTCGGCTCGCGGCGTCGGGAGCCACCAGCGGCGAGTCGTTGGCAACGCCAACGACCTGGGTCATCAACGAACTCCTGGTCGGC
>JBBQLA010000406.1:0-3392 GCA_038327485.1 Acidimicrobiales bacterium | reverse complement strand
CATCGAATCTTGTGACGGGCCAACTCGACGGAGAGCCCTCGCACCAGGCTGAGCACGCCGGCCTTCGATGCCGAATAGCCCTGATTGCCCGGCGCTCCGTGGATTGCTGATGTCGAAGACACGCCGATCAGCGAGCCACCCTCGCCTCGATCGATCAGGTAACGGGAGGCGGCCCGGAAGCACAGGAACGCGCCGTCGAGGTTGACGGCGATGGCTCGGTGCCAGTCGTCGAAGCTCAACGTGTGCACCGGCCCCGGGAACCCCATGCCGGCGTTGGCGATGAGACAGTCGACCTTCCCGAAGGCGGCCAGCGTGTTGACGAAGCCGTTCTCGACCGAGATCTCGCTGGTCACGTCGACCTCGAGCGCGTACGCGTCGATGTCGGCATCGGTGAGGTCGGTGACCGCGGCGGAGTTCTTGTCGGTGTTGCGGCCCCAGACGGCGATCTTGGCGCCGGCGTGGCCCAGCGCATGGGCCATCCCGAGGCCGATCCCGCCATTTCCGCCGGTCACGACGACCACGCGGTCGGTCAGGTCGAAGGGTCTCGAAGGGGTCGTCACGGCGGTTGACGCTACCGTCGCCGCCATGTCCAACCATCTGCGAACCGACCGCCTGAACCCAGCCCGGCTCGAGACGCTGCGAACTCGCCTGCGCCAGGAGGTCGACGAGGGGATCGTGCCGTCCTGCCAGGTGGCCGTCGGCCTCGACGGCGAGATCGTCTGGCACGAGACCTTCGGTGACGCCGACGACGCCACCCGCTACGTGATCTTCAGCTGCACCAAGGCCGTCGTGGCCGGAATCATGTGGCAACTGTTCGCCGAAGGCTCGTGCGCGCCGGCCGACCCGGTCACCCGCCACCTGCCCTGGTTCGGTGCCAACGGCAAGGGCGACGTGACCATCGAGCAACTGCTGTGCCATACCAGTGGGTTCCCGAGCGCCCCGTTGGGGCCGAAGTCGTGGGGCACTGCCGAGGGGCGGCGCACGGCCATCGAGGGCTGGCGTCTCAACTGGGAGCCGGGGACCCGCTTCGAATACCACCCGACCTCGGCACACTGGGTGCTGCGGACGATCATCGAGGAACTCGACGGCCGTGAGTTCGCCGAGTCGGTGAAGGCGCGAATCACCGGCCCGCTGGGCCTGTCGAGCCTCGAGATCGGCGTCGCACCTGAGGACCAAGGCGACATCGCCACACTCGTCGCCACCGGGCAGTTCCCTTCGGCTGCGGATCTGGAGCGGGCCTTCGGCGTGTCGACCTATGACCTCGGCGAGGTCACTCCTGATGTGTTGCTCCAGTTCAACCGAGCCGATGTGCGTGCCGTGGGCGTGCCCGGCGGAGGCGGCGTGTCCAATGCCAGCGATCTGGCCTCGTACTACCAGGCGCTCCTCCACAACCCGGTCGTCGACGGCGAGCCCCTGTGGTACCCGGCGTGGCTGGCCGATGGAACGTCCAACGTACGCAACACCTTCCCCGACCCGGTGATGGGCTACCAGGCCATGCGGACCTTGGGCCTGGTGGTGGCGGGCGACGACGGCCAGGCCAACCTTCGGGGCAAGGGACACACCGTCTCGCCGGCGACCTTCGGACACAACGGCGCCGGCGGCCAGATCGCCTGGGCCGACCCCGCGTCGGGGTTGTCGTTCGTCTATCTCACCAACGGCATCGATCAGGACTTCCTTCGCGAGGCGCGTCGGACCTCCGGTCTGGCCAGTCGCGCCGGCCTGCTCACAGCGGCGTCGTGAGACGGTCGTGAACCTGCGAAGACTGGAATCCTGTTCTAGTTTCTGATCATGACCATGCCCACAGACGTCGGAGTCATCGATCTCATGCTCGGCATCCCCGAGCCCGGCAACAAGGAACGCTGGTACGACTTCCTGAAGCCGAACCTGCGTGACGAAGAGTCGAAGGGCATGAAGTTCCCGGCGCAGTACATGTTCAAGAACGTGCCCGAGGATCCCACCGAGGGCGACATGATCGCCTACACCCTCGATCAGCTCGACGGCCACGGAATCGACAAGGCGCTGATCGGGTTCGGCGAGGAGCAGGGCACCCAGTGGGAGGCGATCAAGCGCCATCCCGATCGCTTCCTGGCCTCCCTGGCGGTCGACCCCAACGAAGGCATGAAGGCCGTCCGCAAGATCGTTCGAGCGTCCGAGGCCGTCGACCTCAAGGCGGTCACGCTGTTCCCGTCGGGCTGCAACCCGCCTGTGCCGATCAACGACAAGCGCATGTACCCGGTGTACGCCAAATGCATCGAGCTCGACATTCCCGTCTGCTGTTGCGTTGGCGTTCCCGGCCCCCGCGTGCCGATGGCGTCCCAGCATCCCGAGCTGATCGACGAGGTCTGCTACTTCTTCCCCGAGCTCAAGTTCGTGATGCGCCACGGTGCCGAGCCGTGGACCGAGCTGGCATGGAAGCTCATGTTGAAGTGGCCGAACCTGTACTACTCGACCTCGGCGTTCGCCCCCCGCTACTACCCCAAGGCCATCATTGACTACGCCAACACCCGTGGCGCCGACAAGGTGATGTACGCCGGCTACTTCCCCATGGGGCTGAGCCTGGACCGCATCTTCAAGGAGCTCCCCCAGGTCCCGTTCAACGACGACGTCTGGCCGAAGTTCCTGCGTGAGAACGCCATGCGGGTTTTCAAGCTGTAGCGCGTCTTCAAGCTGTAGCGCGTCTTCAAGCTGGATCGGTGTTCAAGCGCCGCGCCTGGAACGTATACTAGAACACGTTCTAGTTTTTGGAGTCAGCCATGAGCCGATCACCATTTCCGATTCCCTTTGGCTGGTTCCAGGTGGGCTGGCCGAGCGACCTCGCTGTCGGCGAGGCGAAGCCGCTGTACTACTTCGGACGTCACCTGGTGCTGTGGCGCGGTGAGGACGGCCAGGCTCACGTGCAGGACGCCTTCTGCCCCCACCTCGGCGCGCATCTGGGCCACGGCGGCAAGGTCCTCGGCTGCGAGTTGGCCTGCCCGTTCCACGGCTGGCGCTTCGACGGAGCCGGGACCAATACGCTGATCCCCTACAGCGAACGGCTCAACGGCAAGGCCAAGCTTCGCTCCTACCCGACCGTCGAGATCAACGGTCTCACCATGGTCTGGTACCACCCCTTCGACGAGGCACCGACGTGGGAGGTCCCCCGCATCGACGAGTTCAACGACGAGGAGAACTTCACCCCGCTCGTGCGCCGCACCTACGAGATCGCCGCACCGTGGCAGGACTTGGCCGAGAACGGCGTCGACTCGGCGCACTTTCGATATGTGCACAACACCGAGGAAGTGCCGGTCCTCGACAGCTACGAGCCCGACGGTCCCCTCTCGCGGATGAAGTCCACGCAGAAGTTCCCCACGCCTCGTGGTGTGGTCAACGGCCGAATCGACTCCGACCAGTAC
>JBBQLA010000405.1:0-3394 GCA_038327485.1 Acidimicrobiales bacterium | reverse complement strand
GCCAATCCGCGTAACGACGTGCTCGACATCGAAGGCGTGGCTGCCGTCGCGCATGAGATCGGCGTTCCGCTCATCGTCGACAACACCGTCCCCTCGCCCTACGGAATCAACCCGCTCAAGTGGGGCGCCGACATCGTGGTGCACTCGACCACCAAGTTCATCGGAGGTCACGCCACCTCGATCGGCGGCGTGATCATCGACGGTGGCACCTTCGACTACGCCGCGTCGGGCCGCCACCCCGGGCTCACCGAGCCCGATCCGAGCTATCACGGCCTGGCGTACTTCCCGGCGCTGGGTCACGGCGCCTACATCATCAAGGCGCGCGTGCAGTTGCTCCGCGACCTCGGACCGGCCGTCAGCCCGTTCAACGCCTTCCTCACACTGCAGGGCATCGAGACGCTCAGCCTGCGCATGGAACGGCACTGGCAGAACGCCCAGAAGGTCTATGAGTTCTTGGCAGCCCACCCACAGGTCGGCGCCATCAACTACGCCGGCGCTCCCGATTCGCCGTGGCACGATCGAGCCACCAAGTACTTCGAGGGTCGTGGGTACGGCTCAGTTCTGGCCTTCGAGATCGAGGGAGGTCGCGAGGCCGGCAAGAAGTTCGCCGATGGTCTGTCGCTGCACAGCCATGTGGCCAACATTGGTGATGTGCGGTCGTTGGTCATCCATCCGGCCTCGACCACCCACAGTCAGCTGACGTCGGAGGAGCAGATGGCCTCGGCCGTCACCCCCGGACTGATCCGGCTGTCGGTCGGACTCGAGTCGATCGACGACATCCTCGCTGACCTCGAACAAGGCTTCGCCGCGGCGAAGTAGCTCGCACCGCTACGGTCGGCACATGAAGGTGGCCCTGACCGTCAATGACTTCCTCGACCGAGCAGAGCTCGTCTATGGCGAGCGCGTCGCCGTGATCGACGAGCCCGAACAGCCCGCGCCATCGTGGGGGAGCGTCACCTACGTCGAGCTGGCCCGACGAGCCCGAGCCCAGGCGGCGTCGCTCGACGCGCTCGGTGTTCCGGCCGGTGCTCGGGTGGCCGTTGTGTCGCAGAACTCGGCTCGGCTGCTCACCTCGTTCTACGGGGTGAGCGGTTTCGGGCGGGTGTTGGTGCCGATCAACTTCCGGCTCAGCGCGGATGAGGTGTCCTACATCGTCGAGCAGTGCGGCGCGGACGTGCTGATCGTCGATCCCGAGGTCGACGCGGATCTCGCCAAGGTCACCGCTCGTCATCGATTCGTGATCGGCGCCGAGTCCGACGAAGCGCTCTTCGGCTCGACCGAAGGGCCGCGCCAGTGGGAACCCGACGAGGACGCCACCGCCACCATCAACTACACGTCAGGCACGACCGCTCGACCCAAGGGTGTGGAGCAGACGCACCGGTCCCTGTGGGTCAACGCCACCACGTTCGGCTGGCAGGCCTCGGTCAACGACCGCGACGTGTACCTCCACACGCTTCCCCAGTTCCACTGCAACGGCTGGGGCATGCCGTTCGCCGTGACCGGCATGGGCGGGAGCCACGTGATCCTGCGCAAGGTCGACGGAGCAGAGATCCTTCGACGCGTCGAGCGCCACGGGGTGACGTATCTGTGCGGAGCGCCGGCGGTGGTGAGCGCCATCCTCGACGCGGCCGCCGCATGGGACGGCCCGATCCCCGGGGCCGACCGGGTCCGAATCGTGGTGGCCGGCGCACCACCGCCCACCCGCACCATCGAGCGGGTCGAGACCGAATTGGGATGGGAGTTCATCCAGATCTACGGCCTGACCGAGACCGCGCCGTTGCTCACCATGAACCGCCGCCGGTCGGAATGGGACGATCTCGACGCGGCGGGCCGGGCCCAGCAACTGGTTCGTGCCGGTGCGCCGGCGCTGGGTGTGCGGTTGGCGCTGGCCCGGGACGGCGAAGTCCTGGCCCGCTCGAACGTCGTGCTCAAGAGCTACTGGGACAACCCCGATGCGACCGCCGACGCGCTGGTCGATGACTGGTTCCACACCGGAGACGGCGGTGTCATCGACGATGGTTGCTACCTGACGATCTCGGATCGCAAGAAGGACGTGATCATCACCGGCGGCGAGAACGTGAGCTCGATCGAGGTCGAGGACGTGCTGTTCAATCACCCGGCTGTCGCCGAGGTGGCGGTGATCGGTGTGCCAGACGAGAAGTGGGGCGAGACCATCAAGGCGCTCGTGGTGCTGGCACCCGGGGCGTCGGCCACCGAACGCGAACTCATCGACCACTGCCGTGCCACCATGACGCACTACAAGTGCCCCACGTCGATCGAGATCCGCGACGCCTTGTCACGCACTGCCACCGGCAAGCTTCAGAAGTTCAAGCTCCGCGAGCCGTACTGGGCCGGCCGCGACCGTCAGGTCAACTAGGGCCCCAGCGGGCCCGGCCACTCGAGGCCGAGCATGGCCTTGGCGCCGTCGAGGCCATCGATGGTGACCTCGAAGTCGGGGCGGACGTCGGCCCATCGCTGCGGCGACATCCGAAACCGGGGACTCTTCGTCGGCACACCCTCGCGTCCTCGGATCCACTCGCCGTTCGGTTCGTAGCCGACTCTCTCGGTGACCCGAAGCGAACGCGGATTGTCATGCCACGCCCCGGTCTCTGCGCTCAGCGCGCTCAGCCCATCGATGAGCAGGGTCAGCACGGCGACCCGAGCGTGGTATCCGAAGCGGTTGCCCTGATGCGCCTGGCCGATCCATGAGCCGGTCTCGACAGTGCGGGACTCCGCGAAGTTGATCGCATGAGCGTCCTGGTTGCCGACGATCACACCGTCGGCACACACCGCGAAGCACAGCGTCCAGTCGGCAGGGGAGAGGTGCGCCCAGTGGCCCAGGTAGAACTTCATCGAGTTCCAGTGCCGCTCGGGGAGCGGTTGCCGCGTCCATGGAATCGTGAAAGGCATGGTGTCGGGGTCGTGGATGCCTTGATCGGCCAGTTCGACCAGTGCCAAGGCCTCGGCCTCACGCACCGGTCGCAATTCGATCAGCGGTGTGCGGACCCGCAGATCCCAGATGGGAAACGCGGGCGTGGTCATCGGGGCATGGTCATTGGCGGGCACTCATCGGTCGATCATGACTGAAGGATGCCCGTCGCGAACCGTCAGCGTCGCCGGCATTCCCATCAGCTCGATGAAGGTGCCCAGCACCTCGCTACTCGTCACGCTGACCACCTCGCCCTTGGTCGCGCCGGTCAGCAGCGTGAGTTCGACATGGAGCACCGCCGTACCGTCGTCGGCCACACCCTCCTCGCAATCCAACACCATGGCGGGGTACTCGCCGTCGGGGAGCGGTGTCACGAGGGAGCCGTCACATCGTCTCCAGGAACGATACGTCGCCGGTGCCGCGCAGGGCGTTCTTGAGCAGCTTGCCCGAGGCGTTGCGGGGCAG
>JBBQLA010000404.1:0-3409 GCA_038327485.1 Acidimicrobiales bacterium | reverse complement strand
GGTGGGCGTTGCGCTGGAACTGGACTGCCGGGCGCCTCGAGGACGGAACCCGCTTTCACACCGCGGCCGACTTCGCCGAGGGAACCGACCTCGGTGTCGGCTACCTCTTGGGACCCGACGAGTTGGAGTTCACCGAGATCTTCGACATCGGAGTCACCAAGTCAGCCGGACGCGAAGGGTTGATCGACCACGGCACGCTGCGTATCGGTGACCTGTCGATGACCGTCGAGCCGTTGGCGTGGTCGCCGGTGTTGTTGACCCATCCCGACGGTCGCGAGGATCGGTTTCCCCGAGCGCTGGCGCGATTCATCGCGGAAGACGGGCGGGTTGGCTACGGCTGGTGCGAGTACAACCAGCCCCCGAGCTAGTCGGTCAGCCTTCCTTGCACTGGCTACCGAAGTAAGCGCTGAGGTGCTCGCTGGCGGCTTTGTACTCCGGCGATGATGCAGCTTCGCCGGCCTTGGCGATGCCGTCCTTCTGGACCTGGGAGTAGACCGAGAGCAGGGTGTCGATGTCGTTGCTCAAGGAGCTCGGCACCTTCGACTTCAACCCCTCGATCGAGGCCTGCGCTGCCTTCGGGTTGGTCATGATCTGGCTGATGGCACGACCGAACGCCAAGCTCAGCTGCGCACAATCGGCGCTGGTGCCGCCGAGCGCGCTCGCGGCCTTCGCTGCTGCGTCGTCGGACAACTGGGTGGCCTTCTGCTGAGCCGACTTGGCTGCGCTGTCGACAGCAGCGCGACTGTCGGTGGCGTCATTCCCACAGGCGGCGAGGCCGACCAGCATCAACGACACGATCAGGGCGGCGGTAACGGTACGGAACTTGATCAACGGACGAACTCCCTGAGCGGACGACGAAGCCGGATGACTCCTGCGTCCACGGTAGCCAGTGTCAGCCCGCCTTCCGCTGACCTCCGCGACGTCGGTTGGCGAACTTGGCCTTCAGGTAGTCGCGGTTCATCATGGCGATGAAGTCGATGGAGATCTCCTTGGGGCACGCCTCTTGGCATTCGCCGTGATTCGTGCAGGACCCGAAGTACTCCTCCATGGTCTCGACCATCGCCTCGGTGCGGTTCCAGCGCTCGGCCTGGCCCTGGGGCAGCAGGTTGAGGTGCTGCAACTTGGCCGAGGTGAACAGGTTGGCCGCCCCGTTGGGGCACGCCGCCACGCAGGCGCCGCAGCCGATGCACGCCGCCGCGTCCATGGCGGCGTCCGCCACGTCCTTGGGAATGGGAGTGAGGTTGGCCTCGGGTGCCGAACCGGTGTCGACGGTGATGTAGCCGCTGGACTCCACGATGCGATCGAAGCTGGCCCGGTTGACCGTCAGGTCCTTGATGATGGGGAAGCCGGCAGCGCGGAACGGCTCGATGGTGATGTGGGCGCCGTCGTCGAACTTGCGCATGTGGAGCTGGCAGGTCGCCGTGCCCTTCTGCGGTCCGTGAGCCTGGCCGTTGATCATGAGACTGCACGAACCACAGATGCCTTCGCGGCAGTCGTGGTCGAACGAGATCGGCTCGTGGTCGTCGTCCTGGAGCTCCTCGTTGACGTGGTCCAGCATCTCAAGGAAGGAGGCGTCGTCGGACACCTCGGTGCGGTACTCCTCGAAACGGCCGGAAGCGTCGGCACTGTTCTGGCGCCAGACCTTCAGCGTGAGGTTCAACATCTTCGACACGGTCAGATCCTCTTACTTGTAGCTGCGCTGGCTGGGTTGGACTGATTCGAACACGAGAGGTTCCTTGTTGAGCACGGCGTCGGAGCCGATGTTCTCGCCCCCGTACTCCCACCCTGCGACGTACTGGAAGTGCTCGTCGTCGCGCTGGGCCTCGCCCTCGGGTGTCTGGTACTCCTGGCGGAAGTGTCCGCCGCACGACTCATTGCGATGCAGCGCGTCGCGGGCCTTCAGCTCGGCCATCTCCATGAAGTCGGCGACCCGCAGGGCCTTCTCGAGACTCTGGTTGTAGCTGTTGCCGGTACCGAGGATCTTGACGTCCTTCCAGTACTGCTCGCGAAGCGCGGGAATCTCAGACAAGGCTTTCTCGAGTCCGGCTTCGTTGCGTTCCATGCCGCAGTACTCCCACACGATCTTGCCGAGCTCGCGGTGGTAGTAGTCGACCGAGTGAGTGCCCTTGACCGACATCAGACGACTGATGCGGTCGGACACATCGTGCTCGGCAGTGGCGAACACCTCGTGGTCGGTGGGAACAGCCGACTGTCCCAATCGACCGGCCAGGTAGCCGGCGATGGTGGGAGGCAGCACGAAGTAGCCGTCGGCCAGGCCTTGCATGAGCGCCGAAGCTCCGAGTCGGTTGGCGCCATGGTCCGAGAAGTTGGCCTCACCCAGGACGAACAGCCCGGGGATGGTCGACTGAAGGTTGTAGTCCACCCACAACCCACCCATGGTGTAGTGGGTGGCGGGGTACATGCGCATCGGGGTCACGTACGGGTTCTCCCCGGTGATCCGTTCGTACATGTCGAAGAGGTTTCCGTAACGCTCGCGCACCACGTCTTCTCCCAAGCGGCCGATCGACTCGGCGAAGTCCAGGTAGACGCCGTTCTTGAGCGGCCCCACGCCGTGACCGGTATCGACGATGGTCTTGGCGTTGCGCGACGCGATGTCGCGGGGGACCAGGTTGCCGAACGCCGGGTACTTGCGCTCCAGGTAGTAGTCACGGTCGGACTCAGCGATCTCGCTGGCCGGCTTGGCGGTGTCGTCGATGTTCTTCGGCGCCCAGATACGACCGTCGTTGCGCAGCGACTCCGACATCAGCGTGAGCTTCGACTGGAACTCGTCGCTCGCTGGGATGCAGGTCGGGTGGATCTGCGTGTAGCAGGGGTTGGCGAAGGCCGCGCCTCGCTTGTGGGCGCGCCAGGTTGCGGTGACATTGCAGGCCATGGCGTTGGTCGACAGGTAGTAGACGTTGCCGTAGCCGCCGGTGGCCAACACCACGGCGTGGCCGTTGTGGCGCACCGTCTCGCCGGTGAGGAGGTCACGGCAGATGATGCCGCAGGCCTGGCCGTCGTCGTCCTTGACCACGTCGAGCATGTCCATGCGGTTGTACAGCGTGACGGTGCCGAGGTGGATCTGCCGCGCCAGCGCTTGGTACGCGCCGAGCAGGAGCTGCTGGCCGGTCTGGCCCCGGGCGTAGAACGTCCGTGACACCTGGGCTCCGCCGAAGCTGCGGTTGTCGAGCAGGCCGCCGTACTCGCGGGCGAACGGGACGCCCTGTGCGACGCACTGGTCGATGATGTCGACCGAGACCTCGGCCAGTCGGTGCACGTTGGCCTCGCGGGACCGGAAGTCACCGCCCTTGACGGTGTCGTAGAACAGGCGATGCACGCTGTCGCCGTCGCCGTGGTAGTTCTTCGCCGCGTTGATCCCGCCCTGGGCGGCGATCGAGTGGGCCCGCCT
>JBBQLA010000403.1:0-3423 GCA_038327485.1 Acidimicrobiales bacterium | reverse complement strand
AGCTGAGGACCCAGGGCTCCCCCACGACGCCACCACGAGCGACCGGGCGGCCCACCGTGAAGGCCGTCACCAACGGTTCGCCGAGCTGGTCGAGGTGCTGCAACAGCTCGACATCGACGCTGTGCGGGGCGAAGCGACGTTCGCCGAACGCAGAGCAAAGTCGTGCCACAGCGACAGGCTCCGGGTGCGAGCGGCCGCCAATGGCCGATCGATGGAGGCCGAGATCCGAGACATCCTCACCGAAGCAGTCAGCCAACCGAGCGAGTCTCGGGGACTGCTCGCGACGCTGCTCGACCGTATCGGCGAGGTCGGTGGCGTCGAGCTCGACCTGCCCGAGCGGTCAACGCCCGCCCGTGCTGCTGAAGTGAGCCCATGATCGTCGTCGATACCAACGTCGTGTCCGAACTGATGAAGGCCGAGCCCAACGAATCGGTCCGCCGCTGGACGCTGGCCCAGCCCGGGGCTGCGCTCTACACGACCGCGATCACTCTCGCCGAGATCCTGTACGGCATCGAGCGCCTGCCATCTGGCCAGCGCAAGGAGCTGCTGCGCTCGACCGCCACCGATGTGTTCGTGACCTTCGCGGACAAGGTCCTGCCCTTCGACGCGAACGCAGCCGGGCACTACTCACGCATCGTCGATGCCCGAGATCGTCTCGGACTGCCGATCGATGGCTTCGATGCGCAGATTGCCTCGATCTGCCGCTCTGACGACCGCTTGCTCGCCACCCGAAACACGAAGGACTTCGAACACACCGGCATCGATCTGGTCGATCCCTGGCGCGCCGACTGATCCTCGATTCCAACGTAGGGAGTCTCCGCTACACCTGAAGGTGCGAATACTCCTCGCGATGCTCGCCAGCGCACTCGACCGCCGCCGGCTCGCCCAAGTGTTTCTGATCGTCAAACCCGCGACGGTGATCGGTTGGCACCGCCGCCTCGTCGCCCGACACTGGACCCAGCCCGCGGCCAGAAAACGGGGGCGGCCACCCGTCGACCCGGAGATCCGATCGCTGATCATCCGCCTCGCCACCGAGAACCCGACCTGGGGATACCGGCGCATCCACGGCGACCTCTCCCGGCTCGGCCACCAAGTTGCCGCTTCGACTCGGCCTGGGAATCTCGGAGGCTCGTTGGTTAGGTTTTCTCAGGGCCCACCCGCGTGCTGGCGGCCTGGGACTGTTGCGTGATCTGGTGACCACCTGGACCCGGTCCGTCGCCACACCCGCCGTCGGTCAGCCGGCCGCCGAACCAAGAATTACTTGACACCCTCAGGTATTTATCTGATACTCGCAACTAATGCGGAGGTCAGATATACCTCCGGCTGATGCCTGAGGAGGCACTCCCGTGACATCCACCCTGCAACTCACCACGTACCACGGAGAGATCGGACCATTCCCCGTGTCGTCGGTGATCGTTTCCGGCGAGACCGACGCGGTGCTGATCGACGCCCAGTTCACCCTGGCCGACGCGCACCGTGTCGTCGCCCTCGTCCTCGCCACCGGCAAGCGGCTGACCACGGTGTACGTCAGCCACGGCGACCCCGACTATTACTTCGGCCTCGGGGTGATCCGCGACGCGTTCCCCGACGTCGACATCGTCGCGAGCGGCCCGACCGTCGACCACATCGCGCACAGCGCGGCAGCCAAGGTTGCGACGTGGGGACCACAGCTCGGCGCCAACGGCCCGACGAACGTGTTGCTGCCGAACGCGCTCTCCGGCGACCATCTCGAACTCGAGGGTCACCGACTCGAGATCGTCGGCCTCGACACCGCAACCCCGGACCGCTCGTTCGTATGGATCGCCGACCTCGAAGCAGTCGTCGGCGGCGTCATCGTCTATGGCGGCCTCCACCTCTTCACGGCCGACACCGCCACACCCGAAGCCCGCGCCGCCTGGGGGCAAACGCTCGACGCGCTCACGGCGCTCCACCCGTCCATCGTCGTGCCCGGTCACGCGGCACCCGACTTCCCCCACGACCTCACCGGCATCATCGCATCGAAGGAATACCTGCAGGCCTTCGAGCACGCCGTCACCGAGTCGGCCGACAGCTCGGAGCTCATCGAGACGATGACCGCCCGCTACCCCGACTTCGGGCTGCCGATCGCCCTGCATCTCGGCGCGAAGGTCGCGAAGGGAGAGATGACGTGGTGAACACCACCACCGAGACCCGAGTCGTGATCGTCTTCGACGCGCTTTGCGGATGGAGCTACGCCGCATGGCCGGCTCTCGAGGCGGTCTGGGAGGCCAACCGCGATCGTGTCGCCTTCGACGTCATCAGCGGTCGCCTGTTCGTCGGCCGGCGCATCCAGACCATCGGGAGCATCGACTTCATCCCGAAGGCGAACCAGCGGATCACCGAGCTGACCGGCGCGGTGTTCGGCGACGGGTACGAGGCGCTCCGCTCAGAAGGTTCCTACCTGCTCGACTCCACCGGCCCGGCCTGGCGCTTCGCCGTGCTGCGCTCCCTCGCCCCTGACCGTGCCGTTCCACTCGCCCACGACCTGCAGCGCCACCACTACCTCGACGGCGCCGACCTCGATCAGCCCGACGTCTACGAAGCCGTCGCGACCTACGCCGGCCTCGCCATCGGAGAGCTGCGCGACGCCATGGACGACGCCGACCGCAAGGCGTTGACCGCAGCCGAGTTCAGCGCCGCTGATGCCCTCGGCATCCACGCCTACCCCACGGTGCTGCTCGTCGAGGGCGACCACATCCACACCCTCTCCGAAGGTATACCCGAACCCGATCAGATCAACGCAGCCATTCATGCAGCACTCGACGTAGGAGCGACCACATGAGCCCCAGCCCGTTCGACCTCGTGAAGTCCCACTACGACGCCAACACCAACGGCGACCTGCCCGGCATGCTCGCCCCACTCGCACCCGACGCCGCGTGGACCGAGATGGAAGGCTTCCCCCTCGGCGGCACCTACACCGGCCCCGACGCGATCCGCGCCAGCGTGTTCGAACGACTCGGCCGCGAATGGGACGACTACTCCGCCACGCTCGACTCGCTCTACGACGCCGGCAGCACGATCGTCGCGACCGGCTGGTACTCGGGCACCTATCCCCCAACCGGCAGGTCCATGCGCTGCCGCTACGCCCATGTCTGGCAGGTCGCCGACGGCGCCGTCGCCGCGTTCGAACAGTTCACCGACACACGACTCGTCGCCGACGCGATGACCCCGGCGGATCCGGCCACCGAATGACCGGAACACCTACCATCAACCCCAT
Organism: Acidimicrobiales bacterium; assembly: GCA_038327485.1. Classification (GTDB taxonomy): domain Bacteria; phylum Actinomycetota; class Acidimicrobiia; order Acidimicrobiales; family Microtrichaceae; genus JBBQLA01. The sequence continues at coordinate 188 of JBBQLA010000403.1, read as the reverse complement.
GACCGACGCCGAGCACGGCGGACCCTCCCCCGCCATGGCCGCCGCCGTGTTCGACGAACGGGTCCAACAGTTCGGCCACCTCCTCGAGGTCTTCACGAAGTTCGAACGGGCAGTCGACGCGGCACTGCGAGAGTCCGTCGGAATCCCCCACGCATGGTTCGAAGTCCTCGAACGGATCGCAAGCGCAC
>JBBQLA010000402.1:0-3425 GCA_038327485.1 Acidimicrobiales bacterium | reverse complement strand
GACCAACACGGTGAGCTCGGGTTGGCGAGCTGGGATCCAACGGGTCACCTGCGCGTTGGTCCGTGAGCTGCCGACTGTCGATGATCGCGTGCAGTTGGTCGTGATCCGCTGGGACCCCGCCCACCACCGCTTCCGTCGGGTCACGTCAGCGGAGTACCAGTCGATCTTCGAACCGACGGTCGACCAGCAGCCGCAACGTCCGCCTGCGGCTCGGACCGGACTCGCCGCCCTCGCTCGGCACGCCGGTCGGCGTGCCGGAGCCGACCGCGCGTTGAGCTGGGTGCGGCGCGCTCAGGGTCGACGGCGAACGCCGGCTGTCGAGAAGTCGCTGTTTCTCGATCGCTTCGAACCGGGTTCGATCTTCTTTGACGTCGATGCGGGCTGGAACGCTGGGACGGCCGATCGCACCGCGCTCCTGGCTCAGCTCGCCGCATCGGGCGTCACGGTCGTCTCCTTCATACAGGACATCTTTCCGCTCGAGCATCCGGAGTGGTTCGGCGCTCCGCTGGTGAAGGTGTTCGATGATTTCGTACGAGCCCACGTGGGGCTCGACGCACTCACCCTGTGTCCGTCGACGGCCACAGCAGAGTCCCTACACCGATGGGCCAAGGCCGGCGGAGTCCGCGCGTCGACCGCCGTGGTTCCGCTCGGCGTCGACGCCCCGGCGCTGAGCGACTTCGCCACTGTCGGGGAGCGGCCGTTCGTGCTCATCGTCGGCACCGTCGAACCTCGCAAGAACCACGCGGTGCTGCTCGATGCGCTGGAGGAGTTGTGGGGACACGGGGTCGCGGTCGACCTCGTCGTGGCCGGCCGAGCGGGATGGCAGGACGACGGCACGGCGACCCGTTTGCGAGCGGCCGCTCACGTCGATCGAATCCGATGGGCCACCGATGTCTCCGATGACGAACTCCACCACCTGTACTCGACGGCGCGAGTGGTGGTCGTTCCGAGCCATTCCGAAGGCTTCGGCTTGAGCGTTGTCGAGGCGTTGGCACGAGGCGCGGTGGTCGTGGCCTCGGAATCTGGGTCGCTTCCCGAGGTCGGCGGCGCGGCGGCGTGGTACTTCGATCCGACCAGCTCGAGTGAGCTGGCATCCATCCTCCGTCTCCTGGTCGCCGACGAGGTGATTTTCGCCGAACGACGGGCCATCGCTGCGGCACATCGTGTTCGCACCTGGACCGACTGCGCCGTCGATGTGGCTGACGTCCTCGTCCGGGTCGGTCGAGGCGAGACCGTGGCGAAGGGGAGCAACTGATGCCTCGCCGTCCGCTCATCAGCGTGATCACCCCGGTGTACGACCCCCCGGCCGATGTGCTGCGGGAGTGCATCGACTCAGTTCGGGCTCAGAGCACTGATCGATGGGAGCTGTGCCTGGTCGACGATTGCTCGCCCAGCCCCCATGTGTGGCCGATCCTGGAGCAGGCCATGCTCAGCGACCCGAGGATCCGGGTCCATCGTCGCGAGGTGAACGGTGGGATTGTCGCAGCGTCGAACGACGCAATCGCCATGGCGACCGGTGACGTGATCGCGTTGCTCGATCATGACGACCTCTTACGACCCGAGGCGCTGGCGACGGTGGCCGAGATCTTCCACTCCGACGACGAGGTGGACTACGTCTACTCCGACGAGGACATCCTCGACCTGAACGGCAACCGCGTCGCTCCGTTCTTCAAGCCGGATTGGTCGCCGGAGCGGTTCCGCAACCAGATGTACACGTGTCACCTGTCGTCGATCCGACGGCGTCTGGTCGACGAGCTCGGCGGGTTCCGTGCCGGCTACGACGGCAGCCAGGACTGGGACCTGATTCTGCGGGTGACCGAGCGTGCCCGCAAGATCGTGCACATCAACGAGGTGCTGTACGACTGGCGGATCCTGCCGAGTTCGGTGCTCGCCGGTGAAGACGTCAAGCCGTACGCGTACGAGGCGGCGCTTCGGGCGCTTGCTGATCACGTGGAGCGGGTCGGCATCGACGGGGTGCCCGAGGAACTGGTGCGTCGTGGCCACTTCCGCGTCCGTCGCACCATCCGCGAGCGGCCGCTCGTCAGCGTGATCATCCCGACTCGCGGGTCGGTCGGTCGAGCTTGGGGCGTCGAACGGACGATGGTGGTCGACGCCGTTCGGAGCGTGATCGAGAGGTCGACGTGGCAGCACTTCGAGATCGTGGTGGTGGCCGACTCGGTCACGCCGCACTCGGTGCTCGACGAGTTGGGAGTCATCGCAGGGGATCGGTTGCGCATCGTCGAGTGGGACCGCCCGTTCAACTTCTCCGCCAAGTGCAACCTCGGCGCCGCGGTTGCACGCGGTGACACGCTGGTGTTCCTCAACGACGACACCGAGGTCATCACCCCGGACTGGATCGAGACGCTCTGCGGCTTCAGTCGTGAGCCCGACGTCGGCGCGGTGGGATGTCACCTCTTGTTCGAGGATGGGCGGCTGCAACACGGCGGCCACGTGCACCTCGGCGGCAACCCGGGCCACCTGATGTTCGGTCAATCTGCGACCAGTGAACGCAACCGGATGGCCCTGTGGCTCGACCGGGAGGTCGCCGGCGTCACGGCCGCCGCCATGATGATGCGCCGCGACGTGTTCGACGAGGTCGGTGGGTTCAGCCCGGCCTTCCCCAACAATTACAACGACGTCGATCTGTGCGCCAAGGTTCGATCGGCCGGCTATCGGATCATCGTGAGCCCACACGCTCGGCTGTACCACTTCGAGTCGGTGTCGCGGGATCCCACCGTGGCCGAGACAGAGCTCACGATGCTGCGTGCTCGCTGGTTCGACCTGCTGCACCGCGACCCCTATTACAGCCCCAACCACACGCCGGGGATCGACAACTTCCCCGACCCGCTGCGTTACCCCTGAATGGCGCCGCCGGGGTGCGCGACAGGCGGACGCGCCTGTGTCGACAGTGAGTTGAGTTGTTCGGTGATATCGATCGTCAGTCGCTTCACCTCGTCGCGTGTGGTGACGACCAGCTCGCGAGTTGCCTGCGGATCACCTTCGGCCACGGCGTGATGGGCGGCCTCAGCCAGCTCGAGTGCCGCGGTTGCTTTGGCCGCAGCATCGTTGGCCACCCGTGTCAGCTCTGCCACCTGATCAGCCAGCTCGCCGAGCCGCAGTCTGACGGGACCTCGTACCGATCTGACGATTCGTCGTGCGATGCTTCGGCCGGTCGCCGCGTCTGTGGAAGCCATGATCGCAGCGTAGGTCGGCGCGGCTGCCAGACTTGGGTGATGGAGCCCGGCGTGTGATGGAGATCATCGTCGTCACCGGCTCAGGGTTCGAGCGTTCCGCTCGCCTGACGTTGGCCTCGCTTCGCCGCCACCACCCCGGTGATCGAATCACTGCGCTGGTCTGCGCCCCGCGGCCCCTCGATCTTCCCCCCGGGTTCGATCGGGTGGTGCTGGCACGTGACGCACCACCGG
>JBBQLA010000401.1:0-3431 GCA_038327485.1 Acidimicrobiales bacterium | reverse complement strand
CACGGCCGTCCAGTAGCGTTCACGGAATTCTGTGGGAAGGACTCCGCCGTGGATGTGATCGGCAAGATCGCCCAGACCGCCGCTGCCCTGTGGATCGTGAACGTCTGGACCCTCCGGTTCAACAAGGACACGGGCTACCGCGGTGGCGGCGCGACGAACATGAAAGAGGAGTTCGCGGTCTACGGGCTCCCCGAGCCAGTGATGTACGCGGTCGGCGCCACGAAGGTGGGCCTTGCATCAGCGATGTTGGTCGGGCTGGTTGAGCCGCGGCTGACCCGGCCTGCCTCGGCTGGCCTCGCGACACTCATGCTCGGCGCGATCGGCATGCACATCAAGGCCGGGGATCCGGTGAAGCGGTACCTTCCTGCGCTCTCAGTCTTCTCGTTGTCCACCATCTCGGCCATCCTCAACGGCGACCGGGGCGGTAGTGCCGAGGCAGGCGGCTGACCAGACGGCGAGGGGGACCGTGAACAGCGAACGCACTGATGCCGAGGCGTGGCGCAGCGCACCGATTCCACCGATCTCCAGCAGGTCCTTGAGGTCGATGGCCTCGTGGATCAGCGGTGGGATGAGGTCGGCGCCTGGTGCGGTGAGGTTGATTGGACCGATCTGGGCGAGTCCACGATTGCCGCCGAGATCGAGCACCCAACCGAGCTGGCGGAGGTCGACTGCTTCGACCGGCTCGCCCCGCACGGTGCGGGCCGCATTGCGCCCGGCGGCGGCGCCCCCACGCACGGCGATCTGGGCGGACATGGGCAGGCGTTCACCGTCGCGGTCACAATGGCCGGCGATGTCACCCGCAGCGAACGTCCGCTGATTGCCGCGTATGCGAAGCGCCGCATCCACGACGATGCGCCCGTCAATGGCGGTTGGGACGCCGTAGCGCTGGGCGAGTGCCGAGAACCCGCCGGCCCAGACCACCAGGCCTTCGAGCAGGGTTCCGTCGACGACCGCACCCTGCTCGGTGATCAGTTCTACATTGCTCCCCAGGTGGATCCGCACGTTGCGGCCCCCGAGAATCCGCGTCGCTCCCGAGCTGAGTGCCCCCGGCATGCCTGCGAGGAGTCGGGACGTTGCCTCCACCAAGTGGATCGTGAGCGACGGGTGCGAGACCGCTGACGCGGCTGCGAGCTGAACCCCGGTGGCACCGCCACCGATGATCACCACCGATGTTGCGCTTGCGATGGCCGCTCGCAGTGCCACTGCTTCTTCAGCGGACCGGAGGTTCTGAGCGAACTCGATGCCGTTGATCGGCGGCATCGACGGCTCGGACCCCGCGGTGACGACCACGGCTTCCGCAGTGACCGTGTGCCCATCTGAGAGGGTGACCGACCCATCACCGATCTCCGCGACGGAGCCCACCATGACGCGGTCGATGAAGGACCCAAGGGGCTGCGAGGCGTCCTCGACAGGAGCTGTCCCGCCGGCCACCCCAGCGAGTCGGGTGACGAAATCATGCCGCCCGGTGCGGTCAACCACAGTGACTGGTATGCCGGCTCGGCGAACAGCTGTAGCGGCATGGAGCCCAGCGAAACCGCCGCCGACCACCAGCACTCCGTCGACGTGTTTGACCTGTTCGACCTTGGCTCGTCTTGTCACGGTGTGCGTCATGTCGATGGGTCCTCTTCGCTCTGGAGATGCTTGCGATTCGCAGGTATCACGAGGCCAGCGAGCCGGGGGGCAACGCCACGTCAGCGCCCCGAACCGGTTGTACGCTTCGCTGCACGCTACGCCGGTCAGCGGCCGAACGACGAGGTCCGGTGGCACCGTTGGTCTGTTCGCCCCTGGTCCCCAACCTCTCGAGCGCACCCTCGACTTCGGCGGCGACCCGGTGACAAGCGTGTCCGCTCCGGACGCGGCGCCTCGGAAAGATACGGACCCGCAGAAATCGAAGGTCCCGAACCGCGTGGTCTCGGGTGATCGCCCTCGACCTGTGCTTCAGAGCTGGCCGGCGTCGAGTCGCCCGAGGAGGTCGACCGCCTGCTTTCGGACGGCGTCGAGGTCAGTGAGACGTTGGGCGCCCCGGACGGGTTGAACCATGCGGGCGTTGCGCTCGAACCGTTCGGAGTGCCGGGCGATGAAGTCCCAGTAGAGCGTGGTGAACGGGCAGGCGTCGGGGCCGGTGCGCTTGGTCCGGTCGTAGCGGCACGGCTTGCAGTAGTCGCTCATGCGGTCGATGTAGGCGCCGCCGGACGCGTACGGCTTGGTGGCCATCATTCCGCCGTCGGCGTGCAGCGCCATTCCGACGACGTTCGGCAACATCACCCACTCAGCGCCGTCGACGAAGCCGACCGTCATCCACTCGACCAGCTCGGCCGGTCGCACGCCGCTGACCAGCGCCAGGTTGCCGAGCACCATCAGCCGTTGAATGTGGTGGGCCCACCCGTAGTCGTGAACCGCGGCCATGGTGTGTTCGACGCACCGCATCGACGTGGGCGCTCCGGTGTAGACGGGCGGAAGCGGTCGCGTAGCGCCGAGTTCGTTCAAGTCCGCGTAGGCCGGACCCCAGAGCCAGTAGACACCCCAGACGTACTCGCGCCAGCCGACGATCTGTCGCAGCAGGCCTTCGGCCGAGGCGATCGGTACGAGGCCCGACCGGTAGGCGATCTCGATCTCGTCGCACACCTCACGGGGGTGCAGGAGCCCGAGGTTGATGGCTGGTGACAGCAGCGTGTGCGCGAGGTGCCACGAGGTCGTGAGCATGGCGTCCTCGTGGGGCCCGAACCGGGGAAGGACCACGTCGATGGCGTGGCGGAGGCGGCGCACCGCCTCGCGACGCGAGGTCGGCCAGGTGCCGTCGGGGTCCGCGCCCCAACACGTTTCGGGGAGCGACGCCAACACGTCGCGGTCGAGGTCGTCGAGCGGGGTGCGGATCGGTTCGGGCCACGACCGACCGTCTTTCGGGGGTGGTTCGCGGTTGTCGACGTCGAAGTTCCAGCGGCCACCGGCGGGCTGGTCCCCGTCCATCAGGTAGCCGAGCCGGGTTCGGTTCCACCGGTAGAAGTCCTCCAACCGCAGCGACCGGCGGTCGCGCGCCCACGAGTCGAACTCGGTGTGATGGCAGAGGAACTGGTCGGAACGAACCTGTGTCGCCCGAACGACATCCGCGACGCGCCGCCCGGTGCGAGAGTTGGGCTCGGTCACGACGACTGATGCCGGAGCGAACTGCTCGACGTGTGCCCGAACACCGTCGGCGATTGTCGGGGCAACCCGGTAGTCGACCTCGAACCCGTCTGCGTGCAGGTCAGCGGCGAGGCGCCGCATCGACGCGATCACGAGATGGGCTCGTTGGCGGTGCCAGCGGCGCCGCTCGAGAAGGTGCTGGCTCTCGATCATCAGGATCCGATGGGTGCCCGGGCGGGCGGCACCGAGCGCGCCCACCGTTCGGTCGAGTTGGTCACCCAGCACCCACACCGTGGTGGGGTGCGTCG
>JBBQLA010000400.1:0-3440 GCA_038327485.1 Acidimicrobiales bacterium | reverse complement strand
AACGGCGGTCAAGCTCGACAATTCGCTGGCCACATCGACATCGCGTGGAACACCAACGTCGCGTGGATCCGGACGCTGCGCCGCACCCGCGGCACTGCTGTGGCGCTCGCGACCCGCGACACCGACCTGGTGTTCACGACGGTCATGGTGGGCCGGGCGGGTTCTGGGCTTCAAGGGCTCGAATCGTTGAAAGGCAAGAGGGTGGCGCTCGGTTCACGCGACTCCGGCCAAGCACGGATCCTGCCATTGCACTTCCTTCGCCGCGCCGGGATCACCGGAGCCGACATGGAGCTTGTGATCTTCGACTCCGACGTCGGCAAGCACGGCGATACCGGCCGATCGGATCTCGACGCGCTGCGAGCCGTCATCGACGGCGACGCCGATGTCGCCGCGATCGGCGTCAACACGTGGGACTCGCTCCGCGCCGGCGGCGATGGCGCAGTGGCCGATCTGGCTGTGGTGTGGGAATCCGAGCCGTACAGCCACTGCAACTTCTCCGCGCTCGACACACTCGACCCCGAGCGAGCGGGGCCGTGGGTCGAACACCTGCTCGCCATGGACTGGGAGATCCCCGAGCACCGCAGGATCCTCGAGCTCGAAGGGCTGACGGCGTGGAAACTCCCCGACCTCGACGGGTACCGCTCACTCACCACGGCAATGGACGAGCAGCACATCTCGGACCACTGGTGACCAACCCGGGCCGGAAGTTCCGATGTCGTTCGATCTGACCCTCCGTCTCATCGAAGCCGTGGGCGCAACCGCTGCCGGGTCGACGGTGATGGTCCCGGTCGAAGGTCCCGACGACATCGGGACCGCCGCGAGATGGGCCGACGCCACTGGCAACACGGTCCTGACCGTTCACCCTGACGCGGTCGAGATCCACCGGGGTCGCATCGCCGACCCGATCGACGCGCTGAGTCCCGAGCGGCGCCCCGGGCATCGGCTCTGGATCTACACCAACTTTCACTGCAACCTCGCCTGCGACTACTGCTGCGTCGAGTCCTCACCCACCGCCCGGCGCCGCACCATCGGAACTGAGGAGTTCGCGGCCATCGTCGGCGAAGCGACCGACGCCGGCGTTGCCGAGTTGTACCTCACCGGTGGCGAGCCGTTCATGCTCATCGACCTCGACGAACGGCTCCGTGTCGCCACCGCTGCGTTGCCGACGACGGTCCTCACCAACGCCATGCAATGGCACGGCGAGCGCCGCCGACGCCTCGATGCGTTGCCCCGCGAGAACCTCACGTTCCAGATCAGTCTCGATTCGGCAACGCCGGAGCTGCACGACCGCCACCGCGGCGCCGGCAGCTTCGCCAAGGCGCTCGAGGGCATCGGCGTCGCGGTCGAGCTCGGCTTTCGGATCCGTATCGCGGCGACTCTCGGTGCCGACGCCGGCACCACCGAACAAGAACTCGGCCAGTTGTTCGATGACCTGGCGCTCGAGCCGGATCAGCGGGTGATCCGACGTGTCGCCCGACAGGGATCGGCGAACGCTGGCCTCACCGTGTCACGGGCATCGCTGATCCCCGAGGTGTGTGTCACCGCCGAAGGTGTCTGGTGGCACCCCGTCGCCGCCATCGACCCTGCGATGAAAGTCGTCGACAACTGGGCCCCGCTCCACACGACGATCGACACGATCCGCGACGAATACCGCTCACACCGAATCGCCAACGACGTGCTCGCCAGCACGTTTCCCTGCGCCTGAGGAGGCACATGAACACCGCCCTGCTGAACAGCGAGAGGATCACCACAACGATCGACAGGGCGACTGGCAGGTGGGGGGCGCCCCTGCTCCGCTGGACCGCAGCGCTGTTGTGGCTCGGCAACGTCGCGTGGAAACGCCCACCCGACTTCGGCCGCACCGCGACCGCGTGCCGATCACTCTGCGGCTACACGAGGGCCGGGAGCGACCACCCGGTCCTCCCCGGTGCACCATGGCTGTTCGAACACGTGATCAGCCCACACCTGTGGGCGTTCGGGTGGATCTCGATCCTGTCAGAAGGCACGCTCGCGATCCTGTTGATGGCCGGCCGCTACCGCCGCACCGCCGCCGTGCTCGGAATCGTTCAGAGCTTCGCGATCCTCGCTGCCGTGGCGAACGCCCCCGGCGAGTGGTACTGGTCCTACCTGCTGATGATCGCCCTCCACATCGCGGTGCTGACCACCACGCTGGGCGCGCGCACTCAGTCGGCGCGGGCGATGGCTTGGGTCACCGTCGGATTCGGCGCGTTGATGGCGATCGTCCATTCCGGCGAAGGACTCACCGGCACCCGATTCACCCTGTTCGACGGGAACTCCGGACTTCCCGACGATCTCGCCAAGAACCTGTTCGGCGGATCCGTCGCGCTCGGGCTGATCATCGCCGCAGTCGGTCTTGTCGGCATCGCAGTTTCGTACCGCGTTCAGGTTCCTCGACAACGATTCGTCGGCGCCGCCCTCGCGATCGTGGGAGTGATCATGTTCGTGACCTACGGTGCCGACGGCCTGATCATCCGGCTGGGCTCGACCACCACTACCGCGTGCGTGGTCATCGCACTCGGTCTCGCGCTTGCTATCCAACCACTTCAGGCCGAGCCCGACTACAACTGAGAGGCGACCGCGAGCACCACCAGCCGCCCAGGGTGGTGATCCCCTCGGCGAACTGCGCTGCCTGTGTCGGTCGGAGTACAGCGGCACGTCAGGGTCGGCGATCTTCACCACGGTTGGCAAGCAGATATGCAGCGCCGCGATCTTCACCGACCACGACGCCACCCTGCCGATCCCACGACCTTGGGTCTGCCTGGCGACGGCACCGCGGCTGTCACCTTCTCGACCTGTTTCGACGTCCTGCCGTGCTCAGCCACCGCGAATTCTGATCTCGTCATGGTCACGTTCGTCAACCTCGCCGAGTAACCGCACAGCGTCGACGCCCACCCTGCGCGTGGGTTGGGAGTAGGCGGTAGCCCGAGGCGCTGCCGCCCGTTCGTCCTTCACCTCCGTCACCAGCCGATGTCGATGCCATCGTCGATGTCGATCTCCGGCACCTCGTTGGTTGGTGCGACGCGCATGTGGCCGGTCTGCGGACTGCGGATGAGGTCGCGGACTTTCCCACGCAGGTCGGCGTGCCGTTGCTCGTCGGTGCGCTGGTCGGTGTCGGTGGTGTAGTCGAGCGCGGCGTGTTCCGTGGTGTCGCGGCCGATGGCGCTTTCGAACAGGTCCAGGTGGTTCTCGTCCAGGTGGTTCTCGTCCGGGTGGTCCGTGCGAACCCATGCCTCGTTGGTGTCGCGGCCGCGAGTCATCCCGACATACAAGGTCTCTGCGCTGGTGGTGTCATCAACGAGCACGATGCCGTGATCCACGGTCATGCCCTGGGCCTTGTGCACGGTGAGCGCGTACCCGAGCGCGACGTGCTCGCCGGTGTAGTCGTTCGGTAGCCAGATCGTCCCCCGCTCATCGCTGGC
>JBBQLA010000399.1:0-3442 GCA_038327485.1 Acidimicrobiales bacterium | reverse complement strand
GGGGAAGGCGTACTGCTCGAGGACGACCTGGTGGATGATTCCCGACCCGGGACCCCAGAAGCCCAAGCCGTAGCGTGCGGCCACCGACTCGAGGAAGTCGTAGACCTCTTTGTTTCCTGATTCGGCTGCGAGCAGATCGGTCTTGGCGCCGACCTTGGCCTGGATCAGGTGATCGCAGTGGATGGTGGAGGGCACCGCAGCCTGGTCGAGCCCGGCGGTGGTGAATTGCAGTAGCGCCATCTGCGCAGTGGCGTCCTGCATGGCGACACGGTCGGGGCGGAGATCGTTGTAGGAACCGCCGCGGACGAATTCCTCGTCGGACCGGTCGAGGTGGTTGATCAAAATCTTCTCGGACAAGGTGAGCGTGGTGTGGCCGCTGGCCCGGGCCTCGCTGATGCGCTGGTCGAGGGTGCTGTAGACGCCCTGGACCAGCTCGATGGGGGTGGATGCGCTGACGTCGGCTGCATTTTCGTCGGTCATGTGAGTGCCTCGCTGCTCGGTGATTGGCCGCTGGTTGGGGCCGGTAGCCTGATACAAGTATAGGACAAGTTCCCCCGACCATACAAGTAGCAGACAAGTGCGTGAGATTCGATACCAGATCATCGCGGAGGCGCTGAGGCGCCGCATCGCGGACGGGGAATTCGTCGGTGGACGGGTGCTCCCCAGCGAGTCGGACCTGTCCGACCAGTACGGCGCGAGCCGAGTCACGATTCGCCGATCGCTGGAGGTCCTTCGGGCCGAACAACTGGTCGAGAGTCGGCAAGGCTTCGGCTGGCTGGTGGCTGCGGATCCGCTCCGCCAGGAGCTCGCTCGGCTCGGCACGTTGGAGCGCCAGCTGGCCGCAGCGGGTATTCGAAGCGAGCGCCAGGTCCTGAGCTTCGGCTTCGTGACTGCATCGAAACGCGTCGGCGGGCTGCTGGGCGAGCGCACTGTGCTCGAAGTGGAACGCCTTCACCTGGCCGACGGCGAGCCGTTCGCACGGGTGGTCGTCTGGTGTCCGGAGTCGCTCGGCGCCTCGCTCAGTCGTACCGATGTCGAGCGGGCCTCGTTCCTCGAACAGCTCGGTGTCGAGCTCGAGGGCGCCACCCAGACCATCGGTGCTGACGTCGCCTCCGAACACGATGCCAAGGTGCTGAAGGTGCCGGCCGGTTCACCTGTGCTGGTCGTCGAGCGGATCACGCGCGCGGTCGGTGGTCGGCCGGTGTTGGTCAGTCGCCACGTGTTCTCGGCGCACCGCACCCAGTTCGTCGTGGACCTCCCCATCGACGACGGCGCCTTTCTTCCGTCAGGACTCCGGCTCGTCGAGTGACCGGCGTCGAGTGACCGGCTCGTTCGGTGACGGCTGGCCGAGTGACTACCAGGTGTCCCAGTGGGTCAGCTCGGCCGCGGGCACTCGCGACGCCAACTTGAAGTTGGTGCCGATGGTGTAGGCCACCGGGAACAGCCCGACTTGGGTCACCTGGTCGTACGGAATGCCCAACAGCTCGGCGGCGTCTCGCTCACCGGGCAGGTGCAACGTGGTCCACGCGCTGCCCAAGCCCTTCGAGCGCAGGGCCAACATGAAGCTCCAGACGGCCGGCAGGATGCCGCCGTAGAAACCTGCGGCCATGAAGTTCTCCGTGCCCGCCGGAAGTCGACCCCAAGTGCACGGGATGACCATGGCCGGCACCTCGTGGAAGTGGTCGCGGAGGTAACGGGCGCTGGAACTCACTGCGTCGGCACGGGCGGCGCGAGGATCGCCGTCCTTGTAGGCACGCCCGGGCGTGTCGATGTAGGGGTCGAAGTAGGTGGCGTAGATCTCCGCCAGCGCGCGCTTCTTCTCCGGATCGGTCACCACCATCCAGTGCCACGTCTGGCTGTTCGATCCGGTGGGCGCCTGCTGGGCGATCTCGATGCAGTCGAGAATCACCTGACGGTCGACCGGTCGGGTGAGATCGAGGCGCTTGCGGACCGATCGGGTGGTGGTGAGGACGTCGTAGGCGGACAGTTCGGGTTCCATGGTCGGACCCTACGCCCGAGAGACGGTCACGGCCCCGCACTCACGATCATCGAGGTCGAGTTCTTCAAGCTGTTGTTGGTGGCGCCACCGAAGGTCGTCACGGCGCCGAGACACGCCAGTGCGATCAGTGCCACGAGGAGTGCGTACTCGACCAAGCTCGCGCCGCGCTCAACTCGGCGGCGGCGTCGAACGCTCCGCGGGCCACCCGGTCGGTCGGGTCGGATTCGAAACTGTCGGATGGGGTGAGTGGCCATGGCCGATCTCCGATGTCGTCGCTCTGGTGCTTTGGTGCTACTTCACTTACCGCTCGCTGGTGAGACGATCGGCGGTCGTTGGTGTGACGACCTGAAGGAGACATCGGCAATTCGAATGGCCCACCCGGATAGGTCATTCGGCCCATTCACGCGACTTTCCTTGGCGTTGTGGCTCGACCTTCAGTCGAGGTGGACGATGCCCATCCGCACCGCCTGCAGGACTGCCTGGGTGCGGTCCCGAGCGTCCAGCTTCTGGTAGATCGACGCCAGGTGGTTCTTCACCGTCTTCTGGCTGATGTACAGGCCTTCAGCGACCTCTGGAGTGGAGCAACCGTCGGCGATGAGTTGCAGCACTTCCTCCTCGCGCTTGGTCACGACGCGCTCTTCCTCGGTGGAGGCGCGCTCGTCGAGGCGGCGCACCTCGTCGAGCATCGACTTGGCCAGCTGGGGTGACAACACCGTCTCGCCCGACGCGGCCATGCGCACTGCGTCGGCGATTTCGCGGGTCGAGCAGTCCTTGATGAGGTACCCGGTGGCACCAGCGCGGATGGCGTTGGTCAGCACTTCCTTGTCGACGTGCATGGTCAGCATGACCACTTTCGACAGCGAGCCAGACGACTTCACCTGACGGCACGCCTCCACGCCGTCACAGTTGGGCATCGACACGTCCATGAGGATGACGTCGGGCTTGAGTTGCGACGCCATGCGGATGGCCTCGAAGCCGTCCTGCGCCTCTCCCACGATGTCGAAGCCTTCGTCCGCCATCGAGCGGCTCAGGCCTTCACGCAGCATTCGATGATCGTCGGCCAGCATCAGCTTGATGGTCATTGGTACTTACCTCCGGTTGGGAGACAACACCCGCTCACGGCGGATGGCCGATGCGTCGGTGGTCGGTCGTTGCGTCGATCGCTGGTTGGTGCGATCGGGCGTCGGTGCGGCGTTGGGATCGAGCACACAGGTGATCGACGTGCCTTGGCCGGGCACGGAATGGATGTCGAGGGTGGCGCCGATGGAACTCGCCCGCTCACGCATACCGAGCATGCCGTAGCTGTCGAGCCGTCCGGCTCGACCCATCTCGAAACCGACGCCGTTGTCGGTGATGCGGATGGCCGCACGGTCGCCGTCGCAGCGCCAGGTGACCCGTACGCGGGTCGCCTTGGCGTGGCGCTCGATGTTGGTGACCGCCTCT
>JBBQLA010000398.1:0-3443 GCA_038327485.1 Acidimicrobiales bacterium | reverse complement strand
TCGGCCGATCCGTAGGCCACCTCGGTGCTGACGCCTGGCCCGAACTGACCCAGCACGTCGGCGGACAGGACGTCAGCCGGAACGTCCAGCCGATACCCAGTCGCCGAGGACTGATCGCGGACCATGAACTGGTTCGACGGGTAGGGCAGCAGACACGACGTCACTGCCTGCCGGTTGCACGGGTGGTTGACCGTTGCGGAAACGGACGGCACCGGCGGCGCGGTACCGCCAGCGGCGAGTTGCGGGGCCGCAAGGGGAACGATCAGCGCGGTGGCGCAGGCGGCGACGATCAGACGCGACCACCGGACTCGACTCGACATCGTCCCCACAGCTCATCCCCCGACCAGCTCCCCACGAGCAGACCCACGGTAATCTGGGTCAACGGGACCTCCAAGTCCCCCCGAGGGGACGGCTCCCCGGTTCGAGGTCGAGCGGTTCGAGGTTCAGCCGATGTGCGACACCCTGGTCGTGAGAGCGACCGACCACCTGCTGTTCGCCAAGAACTCCGATCGTCCTGCCATCGAGCCGCAGGTGGTCGAGTCGTTCGAGCGTCGAGCCGCGAGCAGGTCGATGCGAAGCCAGTACCTCGACCTCACCGATCCCGGCGCCGCGGCTGCGGTGCTGGCCCGGCCCGACTGGCTGTGGGGTGCCGAGCACGGGGTGAACGAGTGGGGCGTGGCGATCGGCAACGAGAAGCTGCCGAGCCGCGGCGGCAACCGGGTGGATGTGGAGCCGTCGCTCATCGGCATGGACATCGTGCGGTTGGCCCTCGAGCGTTCGCGCTCCGCGGCTGAAGCCGTCGATACCATCGGCGCGTTGGTCTCCGCGCACGGACAACGCGGTGTGGCCGACTCATGGAGAGGCGTCGGCTACGACTCGGCATTCCTGGTGGCCGATCGGACCGACGCCTGGATCGTCGAGACGTACGACCGCGAGGTCGTGACCCGCCGAGTCGACGGCCCAGGAGCGGCCATCAGCAACGCCTACTCGCTGTCGCCGCGCATTGCACCAGAGGAGTGGACTGATCCCGAAGTCGACCCCACGAGAGCGGCACGACGGCTCGCCTGCACGCTGCCGACCGCGCTGGCCGGACCGACCACACCCGCTGCGTTGGCCGAGCTGTTGCGTGGCCACGGCGATGGCAGCGGCATGAGCGTGTGCATGCACTGGGACGGAGAGCTGGCCACCACCTCGTCGATGATCGCTTTCCTGCCATCGGATGATGCCCTTCCGATCCGGGCCTGGTTCGCCACGGCCAGCCCCTGCGTGTCGGTCTACGTGCCGACCTGGCCGACTCGACATCCACTCCCCCACGCGTTGTCCGACCTCGCAACCTGGCACCGGTTCGACCGGCTTCGTCAACGGATCGAAGCGGCGCCGAGCGACCTGGTGTCGATCCAGTCGGTGATGTTTCCGCTGGAATCCAAGCTGTGGGCCGAGGCTCACGAACTCGATCTCGGCCAGGTCGTCGAGTGGAACCGCACCGTGGACGAGCGAATCGACGCGGCGTTGGCCCGCCTCGGTCAGTGAGGCTGAGCCTTCCACCACTCATCGAAGGCGGCAACCACGGCGGGGCCGAGGAAGTCATTGGCCACGGTGTCCTTGGGGGTCCAGTCATAGTGGGCGCCATCGGAGCGGAGGTCCGTGTTGTCGATGTTGGGTTCCATCCATGCCGCCAGGTCAACCAGCCGGGTCGTGGCCGGACGCTCGGCCACGACCTCGCGGATGATCTGGTTCAGTCGGTCGACCCGGGCCGGATCGTGGCTTCGCTTCTCGTCACGGTTCAACTGATCGTCATCGGCGTGACCGAAGTGGGTGAAGGTCAGCCACACGACCATGCCGCCGCGCGACGACAACAGGTCGGTGGCGGCGAGCAGCTCCGACTTGGTCTGCGCATCGAGGACGGGGTCACCGAGGGATCGCCACTTGGTGTCACCCTCGAGGAGCCGGTCGACGGTCTCCCACTGCCCGGTCGACACCACCGACACCTGGGGGTGGTGCGCGTCGAGGGCCGCAGCCCACCGCGTCGGCCAGTCATTGCACAGCTGACGGATGGTCTCGATGCCGAGGAACTTTCGCTTTCCGCCACGCACGATGCCGCAACCGAGCTGGGTGTCGCCGTCGACACCGCGGATCTGATGGGTCTGCTGCTCCCAACCGGCGACGATCAACGACAACGACAACGCGACCGAATCACCGAACGCCGCCACGGTCGGAACCGGTGGTCCGGCGACGGTCGTGGTGGTGACCGAGCTGGCCGCTGTCGTGGGTTCCGTGGAGGTGCCGGCTCGGATTCGTTGGAGCTCGGCCGCGGCAGTGTCGGCGTCGAAGCCAGCGGTGGCACGTCCGTCGGGTGACAGCGAGAGCGCGCCGACCATCAGCGCGATGACCGCGAGCGGCGCCAACCGCGCGGGCGTCAGAAGGGGCACACCGAAGACCGGGCGGCGCAGCCGAATCGGACCCTCGACGAACCGGGCTGACAGCTCAGCCAATCCGAGGCTCAGCACCAGCACGAGCAGGAACCGAAGCACGTGTCCGAGGCCGGTGCGTTTGGCGGTGAGAAAGACCAGCAGCGGCCAGTGGAACAGATAGACGCCGTAGGAGACGCGGCCGAGCCACCGGAGCGGCGTCGTCGAGCACACCCACCGGATCGGTCCGGCAGGAACGATCGCGGCGACGATCACCACCACGGCCAGCGCGCCGTGCAGCGCCAGCCCACCGCGCGTCACGAACGTCGAGGTCTCGTCGACGCTCGCCCACAACGCCACCATGACCGCCAGCGCGACCGCGCCGATCGACGCGGCACCGGTTCGCCACGACCATGAGCGGGCCAGCTTGGTGCGCACCGCGGGACGGGCGATCACGACTGCGAGGAGCGCTCCGATCAGCAGCTCGCCGGCGCGGGTGTCGGTGCCGTAGTAGGTGCGGTCCTGAGCGAGGCCGAACAGAAGGGGAGCCGACCACGACACCACCAACGCAATGCCGAGCACGATGGTGAGAAGGCGTCGGATACCCCGGGTGGCAGCCAGCAACCCGGCGACGAGCAGCGGGAAGAGTACGTAGAACTGCTCCTCGATGGCGAGGCTCCAGTAGTGCAGCACCGGCGAGGGCGAGCGGAACAGCGCGGCGTATGTCGACCCCGAGAACAGGAACCGCCAGTTGGCCACCTGAGCCAACGCGGCCACCGAGTCGAGTCGGGTCGACTTGGCCTGGGCGGCGTCGCCGATCCACCACACCACCACGAGCACCGCGGCGAGCGTGAGCCATGCCGCCGGCAGCAGTCGCCGGAACCGCCGGGTCCAGAACGCCCTGAGCGAGACGGCGGCCGTCGTTGCGCGTTCGGTGAGCAGCAGCGAGGTGATGAGGAACCCGGAGAGCGTGAAGAAGAGCGAGACTCCGAGCCAACCGCCGGCCATCCACGACCAGTTGCCGTGGAAGCACAC
>JBBQLA010000397.1:0-3447 GCA_038327485.1 Acidimicrobiales bacterium | reverse complement strand
TGAGGTTGCCAGCACCGATGACGGCGGTGCCGTCTTGCTCGGCTCGGGCGATGCGCATCGCTACGGCGGGGGCGACGAATCGTTCGGACTGGCCCGGTCCGATGTGATTGAAGGCGCGAACGATGACGACCTCTTGTCCGTACCCCTGGTACGCCTGCAGCGCCACATACTCAGCGGCGATCTTCGACGCGGCATACGGCGACACCGGTCGCAGGGGAGCCTGTTCTGTGATGGGCAGCTCGTCAGGTTGGACCCGGCCGTAGACATCGGCGCTGCCGATGTGCAACACCCGGCCGACGCCGGCTTCGCGAGCAGCGGCCAGCACGTTGAGCGTGCCCTCGGCATTGGCACGGAAGGTGTCGAGTGGGTGATCCCACGAGCCGCCGACATCGGCATCACCGGCGAGGTGGTAGACGGCGTCGGGCCGCAGGTCGTCCATCAACGCGCTCAACGCGGCCGGGTCGAGGAGGTCCGGGCCGCCAAGAGTGCGGTCGGTGCCCGTCACCTCGTCTCCACAGGCCGAGAGATGGACCGCGAGATGGTGTCCGACGAACCCGCCGGATCCGGTGATCAACGCCCTCATCTGAACCCGTCCCCGTGGTCGGCGGCAGCACCGCCGTCTTCGCCCCTGTGCACCGCGGCAGCATAGGGCGCACCAGTCAATCGGCCGGTGACGGCTACGCTCGCCGAGCGCAGTCCTGCCTGCGTTCCGCCTCATGCCGACTCCCGCCCCAGACGATGACGAGAACACGACGGGGGCGACCGGTGGTCCCGACCCCGTCGTCACGGTCGGAGTTCCGGCCGTCGTCGCGGTCATCCCCACTCGCGACCCGGGCCCGTGGTTCGTCGACGCGCTGGCTGGCCTCGCGGCGCAGGAGTACCCGAATCTGTCCATTCTGGTGATCGACGCAGGGAGTGCCGAGGACCCGACCTCGCTGGTGGCGTCGGTGCTCCCGACTGCCTTCGTCCGCCGATCCGAGCGACGACTGGGGTTCGCCGCCGCTGCCAACGAGGCCCTGGGAGCGGTCGAGGGCGCCACGTTCCTGTTGTTCTGCCACGACGATGCCCAGCTGCTGCCAGGTGCTGTGCAAGGCCTGGTGTCGGAGGCATTCCGGGAGAACGCCGGAATCGTCGGAGCGAAGTTGGTCGACTGGGATCGCCCGGATCGGTTGCGGTCGATGGGAGCGAGGATCGACAAGTTCGGTGTTCCGGCCCCGTCGGTCGAGCCCGGCGAGCTCGACCAGGCCCAACACGACTCGACCGACGAGGTCGCAGTGGTTTCGACCGCCGCGATGCTCGTGAGAGCAGATCTCTTCGCCGACCTGGGCGGGTTCTCCACCGACATCGACGGACTGGCCGAGGACTTGGACCTGTGCTGGCGAGCGCGCGTCGCCGGTGCTCGCGTCGTCTCCACCCCAGGTGGGGTGGCCCGGCACCGCGAACTCGCCGGCATCGGTGATCCCGACGCGACACGACGTCGACTGGCGGGCCGCCATCAGGCCCGCGTCATGCTCGCCTGCTACTCGGCACCGCAGTTGGTTCGGATCGTTCCGCAGGCAGTCGTCGGTTCGGTGTTGGACATCCTGCTCAACGTGGTCGCTGCCCGGTTCCGTCAAGCCGGAGACATTGTGAGCGGGTGGCTGTGGAACCTGTTCCACCTGCCGACCACGCTGCGCATCCGACGTCGGGTTCAGCAGTCGCGACGGACTCCTGACCTCGAAGTGAGATCCAATCAGGTGCGGGGCAGCGTGCGTCTGTCGGGATACCTGCGCATCGCTCGCTCGATGGGCGAACGGCGGCTGCCGGCCGCGCTCGCCGCCGCACGTGATCTCCCCAGCTCCTGGCAGGACGGTGCCGGCCCGATCTCCCCGCTGGCCTTGATCGCACTCGTCGTGATGGTGATCTTCGGTGCGCGTGGACTGTTCGGTGCCGGACTCTCCTCGATCCGCGAGTTCGTACCGCTCGAACATGTCGGCGCGCTGGCCCGCGGTTGGTGGAACGGCTGGCGCGACGTGGGCCTGGGCCATCAGGGCCCGGCGCCATCTGTGAACCTCGGTGCGGCGGCGCTGTCGGTGATCTCGTTCGGATCCAGCGCGCTGGCCCGAACGGTCGTGTTGATCGCCGCGCTGGTGTTGGGACCGGTCGGGTCGTGGCGGGCGCTGCGAGATGTCGCGTCGACCCGGTCGCGTCTCGTCGCCGCGTCAGCCACGCTGGCGGTAGCGGTGCCCGCCGACGCCGTGGGTGAGGGCCGACTGCAAGCGCTCGTGGTGTTCGCCGCCATGCCGTGGATCCTCGGCCGAGTCGTGCGTCTCACCCGGCTCGAGCCGTTCGACAGCGGACTGCGGCGAAGTTCGGTCCGACAAGGAGTCGGCCTCGGGCTCGTGACCGCCGCGGCGTTCGTCGTCGCTCCCGTCAGCGTGATCGTGCTGGTGCTCCTGGGTGTGGTGGTCGCAGCAGCGACGTCGCTCGCCGGACACGTTCGTGCGGCGGGATCGGTGCTCGCTGGCGTCGCATCGGCCACGGCCACAGTCGCCGTGGTGCATCTGCCCACGACCATCGATCTCGTCGGACGCTCGGACCGCTGGTGGCTCCTCGTGGGATCGTCGGCCCCACTGCCCCGTGTCGACGTACCCAGCATGCTTCGGCTGTCGTCGGGTACCGCAACCGGTGGTTGGCTGTTGGCGGCGATTCCTGTCGCAGCAGTGGTCCCGCTGCTGGTGGCGCGTGGCTGGAGGCTGAGGCTCGCCGCCACCTGCTGGGCCGTGACGTTGGGTTCGTGGGCGACGGTGGCGCTGACTGCCCGATTCTTCGCCGAGTCGGGAACCCCATCGCTTCCCTTGTTGCTGGCGCCCGCTGCCGCTGCCCTGGCGATGGCGGTCGGCCTCGGTGTCGCCGCGTTCGAGTCGGATGTCGTCGGTGGCACCTACGGCTGGCGGCAGCTGGTGTCGATCTGTGGAGCGGTGGTGGTCGCCGCGGGGATGCTCCCACTGCTGTTCGGCTCGTTCGATGGCCGCTGGCGCCTCCCCGAAGGCGACACCGTCTCGGCGGTCGCGACTCTTGCGCCCACCTCGTCACCGCAGTTCCGCACGTTGTGGATCGGCGCGCCTGACGACCTGCCGCTGCGTGGCCGCATGCTGGAGCCCGGACTCGCGGCTGGGATCACGACTGGCGTGACTCCCACCGTGGAGAACCTCGCTCCAGCGCAGGAGGGCCTCGGTGATCAGGCTCTGGTCTCGGTGGTGCGCTCCGCGCTGCGCGGGGAATCTGCCCGACTGGGACGCGGTCTGGCGTCGTTCGGTGTTCGCTACGTCGTGGTGGTCACGGATCCGACCGCAGCTGGTCGCGACCCCGACCCCGTCGTGAAACGGACCATCGAGGTGCTCGAAGCGCAGCTCGACCTGACCGAACAATCGGTGGCTCCGGGAATGGGTGTGTTCAGCTCCGACG
>JBBQLA010000396.1:0-3452 GCA_038327485.1 Acidimicrobiales bacterium | reverse complement strand
CCTGACCGCGTGGGGTGTGCATGACCTCGGGGTGATGCTGGACTCCGTAGATGCGACGTTCGTCGTTCTCCAGCGCGGCGACCGGCGCCTCGGCGCTCGAGGCCGTGGCCACGAACCCCGGGGGCGCTTCGACGATCGAGTCGAAGTGACTCATCCACACCTGCTGGTGTTCGGTGTCGGAGAACAGCGTGGCAACCCGATCGACGGTCAGCTCGGTCCGTCCGTACTCACCACGCCCGGTGTTGTCGACCCGACCGCCGAGTTGCTGAGCGATCAGCTGGGCGCCGTAGCAGATGCCGAAGATGGGGATGCCGAGGTCGTAGATCGCCGGATCCATCAACGGCGCGCCTTCGACGTGCACCGACTTTGGGCCACCCGACAGGATCAACGCCGTGGGAGCCCTGCTCGACACCTCTGCCGCCGTGATCGAGTGGGGAACGATCTCGGAGTAGACGTGCGCCTCACGGACGCGCCGGGCGATGAGCTGGGCGTACTGGGCCCCGAAGTCGACCACCAGCACGGTCTCGTCATGTAGTTCGGGCGGTGAGACTTCGGCAACGTCGCTCATCGGATCACTCATCTGGGGGTCACCATCAGGTCGGCTTTCTGGAACTCCTTCACCGAGGCATAACCGCACACGGCCATGGCCTTGCGGAGTCCTCCGATGAGGTTCGTGCGACCGCTGGCATCCACTGCCGGTCCGAACAGGATCTCGTCGAGCGAACCACGCGGCGACACGGCGACCCGACCGCCCCGAGGAAGCGTCGGGTGCGCTGCAGCCATGCCCCAGTGCCAACCTCGACCCGGCGCCGACGATGCACCGGCCAGCGCCGAGCCCAACATGACGGCGTCGGCTCCACAGACGATGGCCTTGGCGATGTCGGCCGAGGTGCGAAGTCCGCCATCTGCGATCACGTGGCAGTACACGCCCGTCTCGTCGAGATGGCGCATTCGGGCGGCCCGGGCATCTGACACCGACGTGGCCTGACCGCTGCCGACGCCGAGCACCGAGCTGGCCGAAGACGCCCGGCCTGCGCCGACGCCGACCAGCACCCCGGCAGCTCCGGTCCGCATGAGGTGCAGCGCCGCCTGATAGCTCGAGCAGCCGCCCACGATGACCGGAACGTCGATCTCCCGCACGAATCGCTTCAGATTGAGCGGCTCGTTGGTCTGTGACACGTGCTCGGCCGAGACGACGGTGCCCTGGATCACCAGGAGATCGGGCTCGGCGGACCGGATATCGGGGAGCAACGCCGCTGCGCTCTGCGGTGTCACCGCGGCCACGACGTTCACACCCCCGTCACGCATCTCGCTCAGTCGCGCCGTGACCAGCTCGCCCCGCACCGGGGTGGAGTACACCTCCGACAAGACCGCTCTGACACGATCCTCCGGCGCGGCGGCGATCCGTTCCAGTTCGGCCTCGGGATCGTCGAATCGGGTCCAGACCCCCTCGAGGTGCAACACCCCGGCACCGCCGAGCCGTCCGAGCTCGATTGCCACTCTCGGGCTGACCACCGAGTCCATCGCAGCGCCGAGCACCGGCAGGTCGAAGGTCGACGCATCGATCTGCCACGACACGTCGACGTCGGCCGCATCGCGGGTCCGGCGACTGGGCACGATCGCCACATCGTCGAAGTCGTGGGCGACTCGTCCTGACTTGCCCATGCCGATCTCGACTTCACCAGCCATGGTCACCTCGTCGCAGGAAAGCGACGATCGTAGTCGCAGTGATCAGCGCCCTCGGAGCGACTTCAGCAGCTGGCGGGCCACTGTCGTATTCATCTCGTAGGCGGCTCGTCGTCCGGCCTTCGAGACCTGCTTGACCACACCGCCACCGGTGGCCTCCTCGATGGAGTCCAAGCCGCTCACCAGCGCCGACTTGGTGGCGTCGGTGGCCTTGTAGCCCAGGTTGGTGAGGCCCTTCATCAGCTCGCTCTGCGCCACCGGTCCCGGGGCTGCCGCGGCGATGATCCGCAACGCATCCTTGGTCAGCTCCGCGCCCTGCTCGATGGCGTCGACCGCCGACAGGGTGCCTTCGGGGTGCTCCTCCAATGACGCCAACCACCGCTTCACCTTCAGCAGGATCTCGCCGTGGGTCTCTCCATCGAAGCTGAGCGTGGGCATGCGCAACGCTACCGCCCCGCGCGGAGTCAGTGGCCGGATGCGCCGTCGCCGACGCGCTGGGCCACCCACACCGGCACGACCGACAACACCACGACGATCGTGGCCACCGCGGCAACCACGCCGACGTTCTTGGCCCGGAACGTGTTGTTGAGGATCCACTGGGGAAGCGTCTCGGTCGACCCCGCGGTGAACGTGGTCACGACGATCTCGTCGAAGCTGAGAGCGAAGCTCAGTAGCCCGCCGGCGAGCAGAGCCGATCGGATCATCGGGAAGGTCACGAGCCGGAACGTGGTGAAGCCGGTGGCGCCGAGGTCCGCCGACGCCTCCTCCAGCGACGGCGAGACACGCCGGAGGCGAGCGATCACGTTGTTGTAGGCGACGACGATGCAGAACGTGGAGTGGGCCAGCACCAGGGTGATCAGGCCGAAGGTGAGGCCGGCTTCGTGGAAGGCCAGGTTGAGCGCCAGAGCCGTGACGATGCCGGGAAGCGCGATGGGCAGAACCACGGCCAGGCTCAGCACCTCTCGACCGAAGAACCGGTGACGACCGATGGCGAATGCCAGCATCGATCCGAGTACCAGGGCGATTGCCGTCGCCGACAGCGCCAGCACCACCGAGTGACCCAATGCAGCGCGCGCTCCGGAGTTGCGGATGGCCTGAGAGAACCACTTGGTGGTGAGGCCAGCAGGCAACAAATCGAAGCTGCCGGCCTTGGAGAAGGCCGTCGACAGCACGACGGTGAGCGGCAGGTACAGGAAGGCGAGACCGAGGGCGCAGCACAGTGCCAGCACGCGACGGGCAGTCGTCGACAGGTACATCAGAGATTCTCCAACGCGCCGGATCGACCAATGGCCACCAGGTAGACACCCATGATCAGCACCGGCACCAGCGAGTACGCCGCGGCGAGCAGGTCGTTGCCCCCGATGAAGAACGAGTAGATGATCGAGCCCATCGTCTGGGTGGTGCCACCCACGAATTTCACGGCGATGTAGTCGCCCAAGGTGAGCGAGAACGTGAAGATCGAACCGGCCAACAACGACGGGATCAGCATGGGAATCACCACCCAGC
This sequence comes from Acidimicrobiales bacterium, assembly GCA_038327485.1. Taxonomy (GTDB): domain Bacteria; phylum Actinomycetota; class Acidimicrobiia; order Acidimicrobiales; family Microtrichaceae; genus JBBQLA01. The sequence goes on along the minus strand of JBBQLA010000396.1, from coordinate 260 downwards.
GGAACGTGCGTCCGGCGCGACCGCCGAGATCACTCGATGCCTCGAGCAGGTTGTCAGGCAGTCGGTCGAGACCGGCGTACACCGGCAGGATCATGTACGGCAGCCACAGGTAGGCCAGGGTGATCACCGTGGCGCCGAGTCCGTACCCCGGCGAGACCCCGAGGGTGCGCTTCATCACCCCACCGACGGGATCCAGCAGCGCCCGCCACGCGTAGGCCTTCACCACGTAGCTGGCCCACAACGGCGTGAGTACTGCCGCT
>JBBQLA010000395.1:0-3454 GCA_038327485.1 Acidimicrobiales bacterium | reverse complement strand
CCGCCTCCTCGAAACCGCCGACTCGTGGTGGGCCGTCAACCTGGCCCGCCCCGACGACGTGGCCAGCGTCGCGGCAATCATCGGTGCGACGGTCGCCGGGGGCGACGAGTGGCCCGCGCTCGAGACGTGGGGCGCGACGCGGACTGCGACCGAAGCGGCCGCCCGAGCCCAGCTCCTCGGGGTCCCCGCCGCCGCGCTCGGTTCGGTCGAGGCGACGACTGCCGGCGCGCCACCAACGCCAGCGCTGACCAGCGGCGCGTCGGTCCAGGTCGTCGATCTGTCGTCGATGTGGGCGGGGCCGCTGTGTGCGCAGCTCCTGAGTCGGGTGGGTGCGGAGGTGACGAAGGTCGAGTCACCGCACCGCCTCGACGGAGCGCGGTCGACCCCGGAGTTCTTCGACTCACTTCATCGCGGCCACCGCTTCGCAACCATCGACTTCGCCACTCCCGACGGACGACGTGAACTGCTCGACCTGATCGGCGGTGCCGACGTGGTCATCGATTCGTCCCGCGCCCGGGCGTTGCACCAATTGGGGATCGTCGCCGATGACCTCGTCGTCGAGCACGGCCTCGTCTGGCTGAGCATCAGCGGGTACGGCCGAGCCGACGACCGAGTCGCCTTCGGTGACGATGCCGCGGTGGCGGGTGGCCTGGTGAGCTCCGACGAGGACGGCCGCCCGATGTTCTTCGGTGACGCGGTGGCCGACCCGTTGTCTGGACTCGTCGCCGCCAACGCCGTCCTGGGCCAGCTCTCGCTCGGCCGAGCCGCACTGATCGACGTGGCGATGGCCGACGTGGCTCGATCGATGTGGGCGGCTGCGTGACCTTGCTGATCGTCAACGTTCATCTCGATGGAGCCGACACCCGAGTCCGCATCGACGGCGACCTGATCACCGAGATCGGACCTGGTCTGCGAGCGACACCCGCCGACGACGTGCTCGACGGCCGGGGCGGGTGGCTGTCGCCGGGCCTCCACGATCATCACCTCCATCTGTTGGCCTTGGCGGCCGCCGAGGGCTCGATCCAGGTGGGTCCGCCGACCGTCATGGATCGTCGCCAGCTCGAGCTCGCGATCCGTCGGGCCGTCGCGTCCGATCCCACGGGGTGGACCCGCGGGGTCGGCTACCACGAGTCCGTGGCCGGCGACCTCACCGCCGCGGTGCTCGATGAGTGGGCACCGCGCACGGCGGTCCGCATCCAACACCGCACCGGCGCCATGTGGATCCTCAACAGCGAAGGCCTCCGTCGGACCGGCCTGAACGACGTCCCTGACGGTCGACTGTTGCGTGGCGATGACCGCGTCGCAGCCCTCACCCCCGATGTTCCGCTCGATCTCGAAGCGGTGGGCCGACGGGCAGCACGGTGGGGCGTCACTGGCTTCACCGACGCCGACCCGGTACGTACTCCCGCGCAGGTGGACCTGCTTCGGCACGGGGTGCGACAGCGGCTGCACCTGATGGGTCAGTCGGACCTGGCGATCGATCTCGACGCTCGGGTCACCCTCGGCCCGGTGAAGGTGCTGCTCGACGACGACCGGTTGCCGACCATCGACGAGCTCGCCGACCTGGTGACCGACGCTCACCGACGTCGGCGGGCGGTGGCGGTGCACTGCGTGACCCGGGTGCAGCTCGTGGTGGCGCTGGCTGCGTTCAGCCGAGCGGGCACCGGTTCCCATGACCGCATCGAGCACGGTTCGCTCATCCCGGTCGAGCTCATCGCAGAGATCTCCCGCCTGGGTGTCGCTGTGTGCACCCAACCGAACTTCGTGGCCGAGCGAGGCGACGCCTACGTCGCCGATCTCGACGCCGACGACCGACGCGACCTGTACCGGTGTCGGTCGCTGATCGATGGCGGGGTCACCGTGGCGTTCGGCACCGACGCGCCGTTCGGTTCACCCAACCCGTGGGCGCTCATCGCGGCGGCACGGGATCGGATCACTCCCCTGGGTCGAACGATCGGACCAGTCGAACGTACCGACGTCGACGACGCGATGCGCCGATTCACCCTCGACCCGATCGACTTGGCCCGCCCGCGAACTGTGGCCGTCGGCCGGCCCGCCGACCTGGTGGTCCTCCCGGCACCCCTCGTCGACCTCGTCGCGGCACCCGACGACGTGCGGAGCATCTGGACGATCGCGAGTGGAACGGTCATCAATCGGGAAGACTCCTCCCATGACTGACGACGAACTGCTCCACCGCATCAACAAACTGGTCGAAGAGGAGCACACTCTCGAGCGCAACGGTGTTCGCGAGGATGCCGAGCAGGCGGCACGCCTCCGCCAGGTCGAGAACTCCCTCGACAAGTGCTGGGACCTGTTGCGCCAACGCCGGGCCCGCCGCGAGATGGGCCAGGATCCCGAGACCGCCGCCACCCGGTCGACCGGCGTGGTCGAGGGCTACCAGCAGTAACTCGGCGTCAGAGAATCTCGCCCGCCTCCTTCGCGGCGATGATCTTCTCCCAGTCCCAACCGAGTTCCAACAGCAGTTCCTCGGTGTGTTGACCATGCTCCGGCGCTGCAGTCAGCTCGAATTTCTCCTCGTTGAACATGACCGGGCTGGCCACCAGCGGGAACGACACTCCGTCGTCTCGTTGGATTTCCACGATGAACCCGTTGGGTTCGGTCTGCGGATCGTCGTGCAGTTCCAGCGCGGTCTGCACCGGCGCCCACACTCCCTTCATCCCGGCGAAGGCGTCGCGCCACTCGTCGAGCGTGCGCGACTTGAACTCGGCGTCGAGGATTCGGGTGCACTCGGCGCGGTTCTCGTAGCGCGACGGGCCGTCGGCGAACTTGGGATCGGCGATCAACTCGGGCCGGCCGATGCGTTCGCACAGCTCCGGCCAGAACTTGTCCGGCTGCAACATCATGATCGTGAGGAACCGGTCGTCCTTGGTGACGTACATGCCCACGAGGGGGTTGGGGTTGTTCTCCCGCGACCCCTTCATCGCGGCCAGCGGGTCCTTGCCGTAGAGCTTCGAGGCCACGATGTCAGGCGACAGCGTCCACATGGCGAACCCCAGCAGGGACACGTCGACCACGGGCGCGACTCCCGTTCGTTCGCGTGAGAACAGCGCCGCCGCGATGGCTCCGGCGATGGTCATCCCGCCGGGCAGGTCACCGAGCGCCGGACGCGGAGCGATGGGCCACTCCGAGCTCGATGGCGTGAGGGCGTTGGCGATGCCGCCCCGGGCCCAGTACGAGGCACCATCGAGGCCGCCCCGCTCGGCGTCCGGACCCAATGCGCCTTGCCCGGAGCCGCGCACGTAGACGATGTTCGGGTTGATGGCCTTGATGTCGTCCACATCGATCTTGAGCTTGCGACGCGCCGCCGGCAGGAAGCTGGTGAGGAAGACGTCGCTGGTGCGGGCGAGCTCGTAGATCAGCTCGCGCCCACCGTCGGTCGCGACGTCGATGCCGATGGAACGCTTGCCACGATTTGGCTGCTCCATGATGTAGT
>JBBQLA010000394.1:0-3459 GCA_038327485.1 Acidimicrobiales bacterium | reverse complement strand
GTCCTGGCTTCCGAGCACGCCGAACGCGCAGATCACCAGGTCGATGTCGGTTGCCGACTCGAACGTGTCGTCGATGAACTTGAGGTGGCTGGCGGGGTCGGCCCCGTCGAAGGTCACCGCCTCGACCTTGGCCACTCCGGCGGCAATGAGTGTGGCGACCTGCTCGGTCAACTTGTCGGGGTTGCGGGCCGCCAGGATGGCCAGCTCGCATCGGTCCGCGGCCAGCGCCTTCACGGTCTCGAGGGCGATGTCGCTTCCCCCTCCGAGTACGAGCACCGATTGCACTGCGCCGAGTCCGTTTTTCATGTGTCACTCCCCGTGTCGACCGGCGGCATCGTAACCTCGCGCACCATGAGCACCCGACGGCTGGTGATCCTCGCCATGATCTGCGGCATCGCCATCATCCTGGCGTTCGCCGCGCAGCTCTGGCTGGCCTCGAAGTAGCCACCACCCACCCCGGCACCGTGACGAAGCGCAGTGACTGCCCGGTAGAGTCGAGTCGCGCTGCGCGATGACGAGCACGGCGCGACGAGGAGCGCAGCGTGACCGACGAGATTCCACAGAGCCAGCACTACGACGTGGTCGTGGTGGGAGGTGGCCCGGGGGGATACGCCGCTGCGCTGTACGGGGCCAGCGCCGGGCTTCGCATCGCCATGATCGAGAAGGACAAGGTCGGCGGCACCTGCCTGCACCGTGGGTGCATCCCGGCCAAGGAACTGCTCGAGTCCGCGCACGTGTATCGCACCGTGCTGGGCGCGGCCGAGTTCGGCATCAACGCCGGTGCGGCGTCGGTCGACTGGTCGGTCACCGTCGATCGCAAGCAGCGCGTCGTGGATCAGATGGCCGGAGGCCTCAGGCAGCTGCTCAAGGGGCGCAAAGTCGACATCTACGACGGTTGGGGCACACTCGGCCCCGATCATCAAGTCCGGGTCTCGGGGGCTGACGGCTCCGGGGTCACGATCACCGGCGAGTCGATCATCCTGGCGTCGGGTTCGGTTCCTCGCACGATCCCCGGTTTCGAACCGGACGGCCAGACCATCTTCACCTCCGACGAATTCCTGGACCATCGCTCGATCCCCGCCACGGCGGCGGTGATCGGGGGCGGCGCCATCGGGTGCGAGTTCGCCTCCACCTTGGCCGACATGGGCACACAGGTCACCATCCTCGAGGGCCTGCCGAAGATCCTCCCCGGCTGCGACAAGGACGTGACCAACGTCGTCGAGCGGGCGTTCAAGAAGCGCGGGATGACCATTCGCACCGGTGTCGGCGTGACCGGCCACGTGCCGTTCAACGGTGGCACCACTGTGCAGTTCGGCGAGGGTGAGACCCTGGCCGTCGACATCGTGGTGGTGTCGGTCGGTCGTCGCCCGTACACCGAAGGGCTGCTGGCCGAGGGCAGCGCCGTCGAGATCACCGATCGAGGCTTCGTGAATGTCGACGCGCTGTGTCGCACCACCGAGCCCGGCGTCTGGGCGGTCGGCGACTGCATCAACACCCCGCAGCTGGCCCACATCGGGTTCGCCGAGGGCATGCTCGCCATCAAGGACATGCTCGGCGAGTCCCCCACGCCACTCGACTACGGCAAGGTGCCGTGGGCCATCTATTGCCATCCCGAGGTCAGCTTCGCCGGCTACTCCGAGGAAGCCCCCGACGCCGCAGGCACTTCGGTCGTGACGGCCAAGCATCGTTTCATCGGCAACGGGCGTGCGGTGATCCTGGGCGAGACCGACGGCTTGGTGAAGGTCATCGCGGAGAAGCGAGCCGACGGAAGTGCCGGGGTCATCCTCGGCGTGCACATGGTCGGCCCGTGGGTCACCGAACAGCTGGGCCAGGGTTATCTGGCCGTCAACTGGGAGGCGACCGTCGACGACGTCGCCGCGTACATCCAACCCCAACCGTCCAAGAGCGAGCTCTTCGGCGAGACCGTCCTCTCGTTGACGGGCCGGTCGCTCCACTGAATCAACCCACTCCAACACTCCAACGCGCTAAGAAGGCAGCACATTGCTGAGATTTCCATGCCCCAACTGGGCGAATCGGTGACCGAAGGAACCATCACGAAGTGGTTCAAGCAGGTGGGCGAACGAGTCGAACTCGATGAGCCACTGTTCGAGGTGTCGACCGACAAGGTCGATTCCGAGGTGCCGTCGCCCATGGCCGGAGTCGTGAGCGAGATCCGCGTGGCCGAAGGGGAGACCGTCGACGTCGGCACCATCCTGGCAGTGCTGGGCGACGGCGACTCGGCCGCGGTTGCCGCCGCCGAGTCGGCACCCGAACCCGAGGCCGTTCCTGCTCCCGAGCCGGTCGCTGCAGCACCGGCTCCCGAGGCCCCGCCGGCCCCGGCGGCCGAAGTTCCCGCTTCGGCAGCGCCCGCTTCGAACGGCTCGGGCACCGGCGGCACCGTGCTGTCGCCGCTGGTTCGCAAGCTCATCACCGAGAATGCCCTCGATGTCACGGACATCACCGGCACTGGCCTCGGTGGCCGCATCACGCGCGACGACGTGCTCGCTGTGATCGACTCCCGAGCCACCGGCGCTGCGGTGGCCGCTCCTGCGATCACTTCGGCCCCGGCCCCGGTGGCGGCAGTCGCCTCGGCTCCGGCCCACGCGTCGGCGCCGGCGCCGATCGCTCGCTCGGGCGAGGGCGACACGACCGTTCCGCTGAGCAACATCCGTCTCCGGACCGGCCAGCACATGGTGGCGTCGCTGGCAACCTCACCTCACGCGATCACCGCCACCGAGGTCGACTTCGAAGCGGTCGAGCGAGCTCGCAAGCCCCTCCGCGATCAGTTCAGGGCCGAGGAGGGCTTCGCCCTCACGTACCTGCCGTTCGTCAGCCGGGCCGTGGTCGACGCCATCGCCGACTTCCCGTTCATGAACGCATCAGTCGGTGCCGGCGAGCTCATCGTGCACCACTCCGTCAACCTGTCGATCGCCGTCGACCTCGACTTCCAGGGCCTGCTGGCACCGGTGGTCATGGGCGCCGATGGACTGCGCCTGCGGGCCATCGCGCGCGACATCAATGACCTGGCGACCCGTGCCCGCACCAAGAAGCTGCTTCCCGACGACCTGGCCGGTGGCACCTTCACCATCTCCAACTCCGGCTCGTACGGCACGTTGTTGGTCGCCCCGATCATCAACCAGCCGCAGGCGGCGATCTTGTCGACCGATGGGGTGAAGCGTCGCCCGGTCGTCGTCGAATTGCCCGACGGCTCCGAATCCATCGCCATCCACTCGGTCGGAAACCTGACGCTGTCATGGGACCACCGTGCCTTCGACGGCGCCTACGCCGCTGCCTTCATGCAACGGGTCAAGGACATCCTCGAGACTCGCGACTGGGCAGCAGAGCTGTAGATGCCGGCGCTCGGATGACTCGGTCGTCACCATGACGTTGCGCGTCCGTTGGCTCGGCCGCGTGGCCTACAGCGAAGCCCTCGACCTTCAGCGCGCCGTGTTCGAGTAC
>JBBQLA010000393.1:0-3469 GCA_038327485.1 Acidimicrobiales bacterium | reverse complement strand
GCCAGGAGCTCGTCGGGAGTCAGCCCGGGGTCGGGGAGCACGTAGTCGTGAGCGAGGATGCGGTAGCCGGTCTGGCCGGCGTCGCCATGGGAGAGCGGCAGGATCTCGATCTGGATGCCGAGCTCGCGCAGCTCGTCTTTGTCCCGCTCGAAGGCCCGACGGAAGCTCTCCGACTTGTCGTACTCCTCGTAGCCGCCGACGCGCTGACGAATTTCCTCGATGGTCAGGGGACGGCGCGTGTCCAACAACTCCGCCAAGAGATTCATGAGTCGTTCGAACTTGTCGGCCACGGTCGAGATGCTACGAGGCGTTGGCTAGGACGACGGAAGCGATTCGATCGCCACGAGCGCGGCCGCAGCCGCCGACTCGAAGAACAGCGCGTCGCTGTGGTGATCGCGGCCCATCGTGGTGATCCGAAGGCCGATGTCGTCGAGCATCGAGCCCACCTCGGCCGCAGCACTGAGATCGGCCCCGGACACCCGGACTCCCGGGAGATCTGCTGCGGCGTCGGGCCATCGACCCACCCACGGCCGGGCCGAGGTCAGCTCGGCGACGGTGCGAGTGTGGTGGCTGATGCCGCGATGGCGATCGCGCAGGTCACCGCTCGAGGCGCGCACCGCGAGGATCGGCTCACCCCCGAGCGCCGCTGCGGCATCGAGCACTGCCGCGGCCTCGATGGCCGTGGTGCCCAGGCGAGTGCCGGTCCCGACCACACCGGGGCCCATGCCGACGATGATCACTTCCGCGGCTCCGACCTCCGCGGCCAGCGCCAAGCCGGACGGCACGTTGACCGCCTCGAGGTCACCCCCGAAAGCATGGCCCGAGGTGACCACCAACTCGAGCATCGAACGACTGCGGAGCTCCACGAGCAGGTCGGACAGCACGGCAGGGAGGGCTGCCCCGTCGGTCATCACGTAGACCACCCGCAAACCTGGGCGGTGCGCCGCCAACATCGCGGCGATGACCCCGACCTGGCTGTGGACCAGCGTGGCAACCACCGGGGTGCCCGCCAACGAGCCGGTGACGTCGAGGTGTTGCAGTTCCGAAGTGCCTACATCGGACTGCAGCGACGTGTAGCGCAGCTTCATGATGTGGTCGTCGCCTGGGTGGACCCACTCTGTTCTCGACAGGTTCCAGTGCACCACATGCCACCCGCCGGTCCCCAGACCGAGCTCGACCGCGGTGGTGTTGAGGATCACACGGTCACCGACAGTCACCGAACCGACGTGGTCGGTCAGCGCGTAGGCGCGCGCCGAGACCGACCCACCGTCCACCTCGACGGTCATGCGTTGCAGCCCGAGGCGATCCTCGAGGATCGCCGTGACCGACCCGGTTCGGAAGGTCGGCACGACTACAGCGACTCGAACAGCTTCTCGACCCGTTCGTCGTGACTCTTGAACGGGTCCTTGCACAACACGGTGCGCTGCGCCTGGTCGTTGAGCTTCAGGTGCACCCAGTCGACGGTGTAGTCCCGCTTGCGTTCCTTGGCCACACGGATGAACTCGCCGCGCAGGCGGGCACGGGTGGTCTGCGGGGGCGTCTCGACGGCTTCGGCGATGTCGGCGTCGGTCACGATCCGCTCGACCAGGCCTCGGCGCTGGAGCTTGTAGAACACCGAACGGTTGCGACGAATGTCGTGGTACTGCAGGTCGAGCAACGCCACCCGGGGGTGGCTCAACGGGAGGTCGTGGCGTGCGCGGTACGCCTCGATCAGGTTGTGCTTGGTGACCCAGTCGATCTCGGCCCCCAGACTGAACGGGTCCGTCTCGAGCCCGGCCATGACGTGCTCCCACATGCCCAGCGCCTGCTTCTCCTGCGGTTGTAGATCGTGGGTCTCGGCATAGCGCAGCGCCCGGGTCAGGTACTCGGACTGGATCTCGAGCGCGGAGGCCTCGCGACCGTTGGCGAGACGCACTCGGCGAGTCCCGGTGAGGTCGTGGCTGATCTCACGGATGGCCCGGATGGGGTTCTCGAGCGTCATGTCCCGCAAGACCACACGAGGGTCTTCGAGCATGCGAAGCAACAGTGAGGTGGCGCCGACCTTGAGGAAGGTCGGGTACTCACCCATGTTCGAGTCGCCAACGATCACGTGCAGCCGTCGATACCGGTCGGAGTCGGCGTGGGGTTCGTCGCGAGTGTTGATGATCGGCCGCGAGCGAGTGGTTGCCGAGCTGACGCCCTCCCAGATGTGCTCGGCACGCTGACTGGCGCAGAACATGGCGCCACGTGCGGTCTGCAGCACTTTGCCGGCCCCGGCGTAGATCTGACGGCTCACCAGGAACGGGATCAGCACCTCGGTGTAGTGCGACAACTCGTCGCGACGCGACGTGAGGTAGTTCTCGTGACAGCCGTAGCTGTTGCCAGCCGAGTCGGTGTTGTTCCGGAAGAGGTAGATGTCGCCGTGGATGCCTTCTTCGTTGAGGCGCTCCTCGGCGGAGTCCAACAAGCCCTCGAGGATGCGCTCGCCGGCCTTGTCGTGAGCGACCAGGTCGGCCAACGAATCACACTCGGGGGTGGCGTACTCGGGGTGCGAGCCGACGTCGAGATAGAGCCGAGCGCCGTTGGCCAGGAACACATTCGAGCTGCGTCCCCACGACACCACCCGACGAAACAGGTAGCGCGCCACCTCGTCGGGACTCAGACGCCGCTGACCACGCAACGTGCAGGTCACGCCGTACTCGTTCTCCAGCCCGAAGATGCGCCGATCCATGTCGAGCCAACCTACCGGCGAAGACCGCCAGGGCGGTTCACCCTGAGGGGAGAGGTCCCCGGGCGGGCACGACACACTGAAGCGAGCGCCTCATCTAGGTTCGCGTCATGGCAAACGAGTTGGTGGAACTCACGGTGATGGGCTCTCGCCCCGAGGCCGATCTGTTGGTCGAGCGACTGCGCTGCGAGGGCATCGGTGCGTTCGCCAAAGGGGACTACGACGGCAGCTACTACCCGATGGGGACGGTCCACGTGTTCATCGCGGCGGAGGACGAAGGCCGGGCTCAGGAGTTCCTCACTCGAGACCTTGCCCTTGATGCCGACCCGGGCCACTGGATCGACCCGAGTCGGCGACGCAGGTCCGGCCTGGTGCTGCTCGCGGCCTACCTGGTGCTGCCAGTGGCCGCAACCATCTTCTCCCTCGTGTGGGAACTCACCCGCTGATCTGCGGGGAGGTGTTCAGGCCAGCAGGCCGTCGAGCTCACCATTTTCGATCCGACGGAACGTCCGTCGCGGGCCGTTGCGGTCGAGGATGGCCACCTCGAGTTCGTGCGATCCGAGCGTGCGATCGGGACCGGCCAGTGCGGTGACCGCTGCAGTCAGCGCGCCGGACAGATCGTGCGCGGCGTCATAGGACTCACCGAGGCGTTGGCGGATGGGGTCAGCGTCGCCACCCAACACAGTGAAGCCCTCCTCGTCGACCAACGTTCCGTCGTACTGGATGTGGAACAGCTGATCGCCCGCCGACTCGTGGCCGACC
>JBBQLA010000392.1:0-3471 GCA_038327485.1 Acidimicrobiales bacterium | reverse complement strand
CGTCGGTTCAGCACGCCGAACTGGGCGGCGGCGATCAACGCTGTGAGCACGAACAATCCGAGCGACATGGCCGCGCCCGTTCCGAGGTCGCCGGGCTTGCCGAGGTTCACGATCTTGAACAGGATCGTCTCGGTGCTGTGCGCCGGGCCTCCTTGGGTCAGGATGTCCATCTGCGCGAACGCCTGCATTGCGTTGACCGTGAGCACAACGGCGAGGAACAGCAGCGTCGGTGAGATGAGCGGGACGGTGATCCGGAAGAAGCGCCGCAGCGGTCCGTACCCGTCGAGCGTCGAGGCCTCGATGAGCTCCTCGGGTACTGCTTGCAGGCCAGCGAGCGAGATGACGAAGGTCAGGCCCAGGTTCTGCCAGATCGACGAGAGGCTCACCCCGAACAGGGCGCTGGGGGAATGGCTGAGGCTCAGCCATCCGACGTCGCGGAAGTAGCCGACCTCGGGGTTGATGAGCGTGAGGAACACCACGGCGGATACCGCCACCGAGGAGGCCACGGTCGAGGAGAAGATCGTCTGGAAGATCTTGATGCCTCGCAACCGGCGGTGCGCCGACACCGCCAGCAGTATGCCCAGCACCACGCCCAGCGGCACGGTGTAGAGGAGGAACAGCGCGTTGTGCAGCAGCCCGTAACCGAAGTCTTGGCCGGTGAGCGTGTCGGTGATCTGGTGGAACCCGACCGAACGTTCCTTGGTTCCGGTGTTGTTCTGCTGGTAGGTGGCGTAGTGGAAGAGTCGGATCAGCGGCCAGAACGAGAACCACCCGAAGATGAGGAACGCCGGCGCCAGCAGGCCATAGGCGGCGACTGCCTCGCGGACGCGTCGGCTGGCGGTGATGCCGGCCAGATCGCGCTTGTCGGTGTCGAGCATACCCATCAGTCGATGCGAGCTTCGGTCGCGGCGTCGAACAGGTGCACCCCTGCGGGGTCGACGGCCAGCGCAACCGACGATCCGATGGTGACCACATCGCTGTGAGTTGGCTCCCGAACGGTCCAGCGAGCTCCGCCGACGTCGCAGATCACATGACGTTCGTGTCCGAGCAATTCGATGTTGAGGACCGTCGCCGACAGGTCGCCGGCTCCGGCATCGACCAGCCGGAGTTGTTCCGGACGGATCCCGGCCACCACGTCGCACCCCCCGCTCACAGCCGGTGAGCCGGCCACGGGAATGAGACCCGCGGCGGTCTGGACCACGAGGCCGCTCGAGCCGCTGGCGATGACGCCGGCGACGGTGTTCATGGGTGGCGAACCGATGAAGCCCGCGACGAAAAGATTGGCAGGGCGTTCGTAGACGTCCTGGGGTGCTCCGACCTGCTGGAGCTTGCCGTTGGTCATGACGGCGATTCGACTCGCCATCGTCATTGCCTAGTGCTGTTCGTGGGTCACGTAGTCAAAGGTTTATTCGAGCCGACGCCACAGGTCGACCAGTTCGAGACGTGTCTGGGTACGCAACTTGGCGTCGAGGTTCGACAGCGGCTCATCCATGAGGAAGACCTGCGGCCGACGGACGATGGCGCGCGCCAGCGCCACGCGTTGACGTTGACCGCCGGACAACGCCGCAGGCTTGCGATCGAGGTAGGGGGTCAGACCGAGGATCGCAGCGGCCTCCTCGACGCGACGAACCCGTTCGGATGCCTCGACCTTCGCTCCCGCGGTGAGCGGCGACTCGATGTTCTTTCGCACGGTCATGTGCGGATACAGCGCATAGCTCTGAAACACCATGGCGATGTCGCGATGCTGCGGTGCCACGTCGTTGACCACGCGATCACCGATGCGGATCTGGCCCTCGCTGATGGTCTCGAGGCCGGCGATCATCCGCAGCGCGGTGGTCTTGCCGCAGCCGGACGGGCCGAGCAGCACCATGAACTCCCCATCGGCGATGTCGAGGGACAGTGCGTCGACCGCGACGGTCTGATCGAAGCGTTTCGTCACCGACTCGAACGTGACGCCACTCATTCCGCTCTCCTCATATCGATGGCGCGGACCTTAACCGCGCCCACCTCGACGAGTGACCCTGATGCCGACTGTTCACTCGGGAGTTACCTCGACGGTCGGCGCCGGTGTGCCCAGATCGGACGCTGCGATCGTGGCCATCACCTGGCGGAACACGCTCGGTGGGATCACCTCGGCGGCGGCGCGCAAGGCAGCGGCGAGCGGGCGCCGCGAGTCGATGACGAAGCGAGCCATCGAGGGTCCGTCGAGCCAGGCGACCTCGGCGCCGGTGAGCCACGCCACCCCGAGTGCCAGGTCGACAGCGGTCTGGTGAAGCTCGTCCCAGGTGACACGGTCGGACGCGGCGGTTCGGCCGAGCGCGGCCGGCGTGAGCGCAGGCGCGATCGACGCCATGGGATGGATGTCCGCGACCGCGGCCCAGTCGTCGACCCAACCTGAGAAGCCGTCGTCAGTGGCCAGGTCGATCAGCTCCTCGATCCAGTCGAGCAACGCCAACTCGACGGGCCGAGTCGGCTCGGGATCGGTCCTCAGACCGAACATGCGGCGAGTCAGATCTGCCAGACGGCCGGTAGGTGTCGCGGCAGCGTCGTCTCCGAGGGTGATCCGCGTGCCGTTCCGGTCGTCGGCGAGGGTCGCGGTGTGGCCGTCGCGGTCGACGGCGTAGGCGAACCGGATCTGATGGCGGGCGTGCGTGTCGAGTTCGGTGGCGGTCGCTGACATGGCCACCGCCACGCCGGCCCAGGCGTCGGGCACGGTGAATCCGATCAGGTCCTCGATGCTGGTGAGCGGTGGGCCCTCGATGAGCACGAAGGGAGAGTGGTCGACCCCGGGCCCGCAGACGAGGCCCCACAACTGCGACCGCTGCTCATCGAGCGCCATGGCGCATGCAGCCGGGAGATCCTGGACGCGGCGGGAAGCGCGAGGTTTCGACCGTCGAGCGGGCGGTCGTGAGAAGGGCGAGAACGGTGAAGAGGGCACGGTGCATCCTGAAGTGATCGTTGGATGGGCGATCCGTGCCGTGGGAGGGAATCGCGACCCCGACTCAGTCTGACGCCGCCGTGTGACAGTCAGCGTCGATCGATGGCTGCGAGCGCCGCGGTTCCTCGGCGCAGCACCAGCGCGCGGGCCAGTCGTGCGTCGGACGCGACGTAGGCCGTGAGCAGGTCGAGGTCGAGGTCGTGGATTCGCTCGCGATCCACCGAGATGGCATCGAGCCCGACGAACCGGGCCATGTTCTTGAGGCCGCACGACAGGCCCAGCGCTCGTCCGGCATCGGATCGGTAGAGGCGATAGCCGTCGAGATGGTGGTGGGTGTGCCATGTGGCCTGGTACCGCACGTCGGGGTGGCCGGTGAGAGGTTCACCATCGGGGGCCGTAGCAGGGTCGGACCACAGGTCGAGCCCCAGCGGCACCCCGCAGACGCGCGCTCGGTCGGCCAGGAACGGCAGGTCGAACCGAGCGCCGTTCCAGGTGACCAGCACGCCGGGCGGCAGCTCGGCCAACGCCGCATC
>JBBQLA010000391.1:0-3476 GCA_038327485.1 Acidimicrobiales bacterium | reverse complement strand
CCGAACCTCACGACCGACCTCGACTGCATGATCGAGCTGTCGAAGCGGAACGGGGTGCCGATCGCCGGCAAGGACTTCAAGACCGGTCAGACGCTGATGAAGACGATGCTCGCACCCGGCTTCAAGGCCCGCATGCTCGGCCTGCGCGGGTGGTACTCCACGAACATCCTCGGCAACCGCGACGGTGAGGTGCTCGACGATCCCGAGAACTTCAAGACCAAGGAGATGAGCAAGCTCGGAGTCCTCGGCGGCATCCTCCAGCCCGAGGTCTACCCGGATCTGTACGGCAACATCGACCACGTGGTGCGGATCAACTACTACCCGCCGCGGGGCGACAACAAGGAGGGCTGGGACGCCATCGACATCTTCGGATGGATGGGCTACCCCATGCAGATCAAGGTTGACTTCATGTGCCGGGACTCGATCCTCGCCGCGCCGATCGTGTTGGATCTGGCGCTCTTCCTCGACCTGGCCCAACGGGCCGGACAGTCGGGCGTGCAGGAATGGCTCAGCTTCTACTGGAAGTCGCCGCAGGCCGGCACCGACGCGGGTCCTGAGCACGACATTTTCATCCAACAGACCAAGCTCAAGAACACGTTGCGCACCTGGATGGGCGAGGACCCGGTCACTCACGCCGAAGAAGGCTGACACCGTCGGCGCCCCGCAGCGCCTCAACGACGACCGTCACTCAGCCGATGAGAACGGATGGCCCTCCTCGAACGCGCTCCGGGCGCGGCGTCACCGTTCGAGGCGCCGACCGAACAACGGAGCCCGTGGCGCCGCTCGCTGACGGTTCACACGCTGGCCCTCGCCGTCGTCCTTCTGGTGATCATCCCCTTCGTCGGCACCGGCGCCATCGTCAACGCGGACGAGGGGGCGGCGCTCACCGAGGCCAAGATCGTCAACGCCAGCGGACAGTGGGGGATGGCCAATCCGAGTCCGGTCGCGGATCCAGCTGGCACGTGGTTCCCCATCCACCTCTCCTCGGAGATCGGTGGGAAGTGGTACCCGTACACCAAGCATCTGGCCTACCCCGCCCTGATCTCGATGTTGCTCGACCAAGGTGGACTGGGCTCGATCTTCACGGTGCAAGCGTTGGCCACTGCGACGGCCGCGGCGCTCGCCGCACTGATGATGCGACGGCTGGCTCGCCGCACCAGTCGCCCGGCTTCGCTCGAGCTGTGGGCATTGTGGGCGGTCGGGCTGGGGTCGCCGCTGTTCTTCGACTCGTACTGGGTGATCGCGCACAGCATTGCGACCGTCGGCGCAACGCTGGCGCTGCTCGGCGTGATGAAGGCGCTCGATGAAGAGCGTCTGGGCCTGCTCGCCATCGCTGTCGGCCTCCCGATCGCAGCGCTGTTCCGATCTGAAGGAGTGCTGCTCGGCGGTGCCCTGGGAATGGTGCTCGGGGTGTGCTGGCTCCATCGCCGAACGGTGACGCGTTTCGTTGCCGGCGGCGTGGCCGTTTCGGCGACGATCGGGTGCTACTTCGGCGATGCGGCGCTCGAGCGCTGGGCCGAGCAGGGAAGCCACACCGGTTCGTTTGCCATCACCGAATCGCAGAGCTGGATCTCCGGCCGCGTCCCGGCGCTGGTCTCCACCTTCGTCCGCCCGCAGCTGGCCGACGCACCGCTGCTCACGGCGCTCACACTGCTGATCGGGCTGAGCGTGGTGGTCACGTGGGTGGCGTTGCGTCGTGGTCTGCTCGATGACCGCGGTCTCCAGACGCTCGCCGTTGCCACTGCAGCACTTGCCGTGGCCCGCCTCGGGCTTCGTCACACCCCGATCCCCGGGATCGTGTGGGCGTTCCCGGTCGGTGTCGCCGGTCTCGTCTCGATCCGGCGCCGTCACATCGCCGTCCCGGCGATCGCTGCGTTGCTGGCAGTGTGCGCAGCCTTCACGTTCGCAGTCGTGGCGACGCAGTACAGCGTCGGCGCCTCGGGTGACTTCGGCGGCCGATACCTGCATCTCATCGTGCCGACCCTCGTCGTGGTCAGTGTGCTCGGCATCGACACGGCCGTCAGAGGGCAGTCGCAGCAGTTGCGGCGAGCCCTCATCGGATCGCTGGTGGTGGTGGCTCTCTCCGTCACCGCCACCGGCGCGCTGTTCCTGCATCGCGCCCACCACAACCTTCAGTTGGCCATCGGTGTCATCGACCGCACCGCTCACGCCGCGGTCTCCCCCGGCACGAGAGCGACGGTCATGTCCACCGTCGGACCCCTCGGGCGTTACGCCTGGCAGCACGTGCTCGACGACCAGTACCTCACCATCGTGGAGCCCGCCGACTGGTCTCGCGCCGCGACCGCCCTCTCCAACTCCGGGGTGCGGCAACTGGCGATCGTGACCACCCCCGACGACGCCGGCGCGGTCACCGAAGCCGTTGCCGGGACGTATCGAGTCACCGGCACCGTTGACGCCTCGACTGCCGGCTGGGTCGTCCTGCGGGCGGCTGCGGTGTGACCGACCGCTAGCTCTAGCGCGGCAGCACGTCGAGGGCGCGCTGACGGAGGAGGTGATCGGCGGCGACCAGCAGGGCGGCCGCCTCGACCATCGGTACGGCCCGGGGGAGCACACAGGGGTCGTGGCGACCCTTCGCCGCCAGCGTGGTCGCCTCGCCTGACGTGGTCACCGTGTCCTGTTCGGACGAGATCGTCGCCGTGGGCTTGAACGCCACACGGAAGACCACGTCCTCACCGTTGGTGATACCGCCTTGCACTCCGCCGGACCGGTTCGTGGCGGTCCGAGGGTGCCCGTCGGGCCCGGGGATGAACGCGTCGTTGTGTTGGCGACCGGTCATGTGGGTGGCAGCGAAACCGGCGCCGATCTCGAAGCCCTTCGACGCCGGCAGCGACATCGTGGACTTGGCCAGGTCAGCTTCGAAGCGGTCGAACGCCGGCTCACCCAATCCGGCGGGCACGTTGCGCAGCACGCACGTCACGATACCTCCGAGGCTGTCGCCGTCTCGTCTCGCCGCATCGATGGCCGCGGTCATGGTGGCGGCGTGTTCGACCGACGGACACCGGGTGGGGTCGGCCTCGACGACATCGAACGACACGGTGTCGACGTCGATTGCGCCGCTGGCGTCGATGTCGTGGATCGAGCTGACCCAAGCGAGTACCTCGATGCCCGCCATCGCACGAACCAGCGAGCGCGCGATGGCTCCCGCAGCGACTCGGCCGATGGTCTCGCGAGCCGAAGCCCGACCTCCACCGGCGACCGCTCGCACGCCGTATTTGGCGTCGTAGGTCCAGTCAGCGTGCGACGGGCGGTAGACGTCACGCAGGTGGTCGTACGCGCCGGAGTTCTGGTCCTGGTTGCGCACCAACATGGCGATCGGGGTGCCGAGGGTGACTCCGTCGATCACGCCGGACAGGATCTCGACGCGGTCCAGTTCGTCGCGTTGGGTGACCAGGCGACTCTGACCGGGCCGCCGACGGTCGAGATCATGCTGGATCTCCTTCTCGGAGATGGGCAGT
>JBBQLA010000390.1:0-3478 GCA_038327485.1 Acidimicrobiales bacterium | reverse complement strand
GTTGAGGATGACCAACGCCGGCGCATCACGCTTGAGGTCGAACACCAGCCGGCTCTCACCGCGCGCTGAGTCGTTACGGATCGCTCGGATGCCCTCGATGACCTTGCTGTTGACGAGCTCGGCCGCCTTGGTCTCGATGGCTCCGAAACTCGTCTGATACGGCAGTTCGGTGACCACGATCTGGGTGCCCTTGGGGCCCTCGACGATCTCGGCGCGGGCCCGCATGCGGATCGAACCGCGACCGGTGCGATAGGCCGACTGGATGCCGGCACGACCGAGGATCTGCCCGCCCGTGGGGAAGTCCGGACCTTTCACGAACTCCATCAGGTCGTCGACGGTGGCGTCGGGGTGATCGATGAGATGCACCGTGGCGTCGATGATCTCGCCCAGGTTGTGAGGCGGAATGTTCGACGCCATGCCGACGGCGATGCCCTGCCCGCCGTTGACCAGCAGGTTGGGGAACCGGGCCGGCAGCACCGTGGGCTCTTCGACCGATCCGTCGAAGTTGCCGACCATGTCGACGGTGTCCTCGTCGATGTCGGCGAGCAGGTGCGTGGCCAGGTTGGTCAGCCGACACTCGGTGTATCGGTAGGCGGCCGGGTCGTCGTCGGGTGAGCCGAAGTTGCCGTGCTTGTCGATGAGCACGTGCCGCAGCGAAAAGTCCTGGCCGAGCCGCACGAGTGCGCCGTAGACCGCCTGATCTCCGTGCGGGTGGTACTTGCCGATCACCTCGCCGATGACCGTCGCGCACTTGCGGTGCGCCCGATCGGGGCGGAGCCCGGTGTCGTGCATAGCCCACAGGATGCGGCGGTGGACCGGCTTCAATCCGTCACGCACGTCGGGCAGCGCCCGGCTGACGATGACCGACATGGCGTAGTCGAGGAACGACTGTTCCATCTCGGTCTGGATCTCGATCGGCTCGATCGAGCCGTGCATGATCGCCGTCGGCAGATCGTCGCCGGTCGCAATCTCAGGGTTGGGAACGTCGTCCCCCGGGGTCGTCGAGTCGTCACTCATATGTCGAGGAACCTCACGTCCTTGGCGTTCGTCTGGATGAAGTGTTTGCGGCTCTCGACGTCTTCGCCCATGAGCACCGAACAGACTTCGTCGGCGATGATCGCCTGCTCGACGGTCACCTGCAGCAGCGTGCGGCGGGCCGGGTCCATGGTGGTGGCCCACAGCTCCTCGGCGTCCATCTCGCCCAGACCCTTGAGCCGAGCGAACTCCTCCTTGTGGTTCGGACGCTCGGTCAGGAACTGAGCCTTGGCACCATCGTCCTTGAGGTACACCGTGTCCTTGCCCACCTTGGTGGAGTACAGCGGCGGCTGGGCGATGAAGACGTGGCCGCCCTCGACCAAGGGCCGCATCTGCCGGAAGAAGAACGTGAGGAGCAACGTGCGGATGTGGCTGCCATCGACATCGGCGTCACACAGGATGACGATCTTGTGATAGCGGATCTTGTCGTTGTCGAACTCGTCGCCGATCCCTGCGCCGATGGCCTGCACCAGTGACGTGACCTCGGTGTTCTTCAACATTCGGTCGATGCGGACCCGCTCGACGTTGAGGATCTTGCCGCGGATGGGCAGGATCGCCATGGTCGCCGGGTTGCGTGCTTCCTTGGCCGAGCCACCGGCCGAGTTGCCCTCGACGATGTAGATCTCGCTCTCACGCGGATCGTTCGACGAGCAATCGGCCAGCTTGCCGGGGAGGCCCGCTCCGTCGAGAGCTGACTTGCGGCGGGTGGCCTCACGAGCGTTACGGGCGGCCTCACGCGCGCGTGACGCCTGCAGCGACTTGTTGACCACGGCGCGGGCCTCGCTGGGATGCTCCTCGAGCCACTCCCCCAACTTCTCGTTGGTGGTCTTCTCGACCAGGCTACGCATGGGGACGTTGCCCAGCTTGCCTTTGGTCTGGCCTTCGAACTGAGGGTCCTGCAACTTGACCGAGATGATCGCGGTGAGACCCTCACGGATGTCCTCGCCCTGCAGGTTGCCGTCCTTCTCCTTCAAGATGCCCTTCTCCCGGGCGTACTTGTTGATGGAGTTGGTGAGGGACTTCTTGAAGCCCTCCTCGTGCATGCCGCCTTCGCTGGTGGTGATGCCATTGGCAAAGCTGTGCAGACCATCGGTGTTGTAGCCCGTGTTCCACTGGAAGGCGATCTCCACCTCCATGGTCTCCTCGGCCTGGTGGAGGTAACCGACGTCGTTGAACAGCGCCTCCTTGGTCGAGTTGACATGGCGCACGAAGTCGCTGACCCCGCCGTCGTAGCGATACACGATCTCGTCGACGTCGGACTCGGCTCGGTCGTCGTGGAACGCGATCTCGAGGCCGGCGTTGAGGAACGCCATCATCTGGAAACGCTCGGTCAGGGTCTGCGCCCGGAAGTGGGTCTCGTCGAACACGGTCGGATCGGGCCAGAACCTCGTCGTGGTGCCGGTCCGCGGCGCGCCATCGGGGCCATCGGGCGACGTGGCGACATCGTGCAGGTGCTCCTTGATGTCGCCGCCGTTGGCAAAGGCCATGAAGTGGCGGCGGCCGTTGCGGTCGATCTCGACCTCGACCGCTGAGGACAGCGCATTCACCACCGAGATGCCGACACCGTGCAGACCGCCGGAAACCTTGTAGCCACCCCCGCCGAACTTGCCACCGGCGTGGAGCACCGTCATCACGACCTCGGCGGCCGACAGGTTGTCGGGGAACTTCGGATCGCGGTCGACGGGGATGCCACGGCCGTCATCGGACACCGAACAACCGCCGTCGGCGAGTAACCGCACCGAGATGCGGGTGCAATAGCCGGCCATGGCCTCGTCGACGCTGTTGTCGACCACCTCGTAGACCATGTGATGCAGGCCTGCCGGACCGGTGGAACCGATGTACATGCCGGGTCGCTTGCGCACCGCCTCCAGTCCTTCGAGGATCTGGATCTGGTCTGCGCCATACGCGGCCGGCTCGACCGTTGAGGTCGGGATGTCGTCGCTCACACGTGCCTTTCGATCGGTCCAGGCCAGAGCGGCCAGGTCCCGAATACTCGGATTTCTCCGCCGGAATGAGCCTGTGGACAACTTGGCTCGTCTTGTGGATTTCTGGGGAGGAAGTGGCCGCCAGCCTACCACTCGGGAGTGACATTCCGGGACCGGTTGAGGCGCCGCAAACCGACCCGCGCGCCGCGCGATCACGTGGCGCGACGGACCTCGATGCCGGTGATCTCGTCGCCCGTGCCCAACCGGGCCGACAGCTGTTCGACGATCGTGGTTCCGCGCCACCGAATGGCCTCGATCAGCGCTGGATCCGACGTCGTGATCAGCAGGTTCCGGTGGTGGATCGCCACCGGTGTGGAGTGGTTCGCCAGCACCCCCGCCACGTCGGGCCAGATCTCCACCACGCGATCGAGGATGGATGGGGTGGCCATCCCCAGGTGCCGGGCAACCCGGTCGAGGCTGTGGCTCAACGGGGTCGGATCGTCAGCCACGTTCCACCC
>JBBQLA010000389.1:0-3502 GCA_038327485.1 Acidimicrobiales bacterium | reverse complement strand
ACGGTCTGCCCGGCCACGTAGTTGAGGTTCGACGCGTTGGGGTGGTCTTGATCAGCCGGCCAGGCATCGAGGTGCGAGGCGGCCGACGGGCCGACCACGGTGACGTTGGCGACGATGGCCTTGGCGTAGGCCGGCACTTTGCCCCCGGTGACGTTCAGGATCTGTGAGGTCGCCTGGCCGAAGCGCTGCAGCGAACCGACGTGGTACGCGGTGTCGGATCGGGTGTCGAGGATGCGGTTGGGGTCGACGGGGACGAAGCCGGCGGCTTTCGGATCGACCCGGAAGTAGCCGACAACGTCGATGATCACGTCGGTGGTGCCGTTCTGGTTCTGCATCTTGATGGCCTGGCCACCGAGCTTGACGACCACCAGGTTGGGCACGGTTTGCCCGGCCACGTAGTTGAGGTTGGAGCTGTTCGGATGAGGCTGGTCAGCCGGCCACAGATCGAGGTGCGAGCTGGTCGACGGGTTGGTGACGGTGACGTTGGCGATGATCGCAGTGGCATCGGTCGGCACGCCCTGCAGGCCGCCGACCGTCACGATTCGGTCGGTGGCGCTTCCGAGCGTGGTTTGGTTGCTGCCCACGTGATAGGCGGGGTCGGACCGGGTGTCGATGAGCCGGTGCGACACCTGCGGGGTGAAGCGTGATCCCGTGGGGTCGGACTTGTAGTACCCGACCACATCGGCGATCACATCGACCGATCCGTTGCGGTTGGCCAGGAACACCTGACGGTTGGTGCCGACCTGGACGGTGACCAGGTTGGGCACGGTCTGCCCGGCCACGAAGTTGAGGTTCGACACGTTGGGTGGGTTGGGTGGGTTGGGGCTGTTCGGCCACACGTCGAGGTGAGAATCCGCGGTCGGCGCCACCACCGTCACGTTGAGGATCACCGCCGTCGCGTCCACCGGAACCGTCGTGGTGCCATCGGCGAGGGTCAGCAACTGCTGCTGGTTGGGGCCAAAGCGAACCAATTTGCCGACGTGGTAGGGGGCGTCGCGGGTGTCCATCAGCCGGAACGGCACCACGCCGAAGTACTCGCTCTCGACCACCGGGACCGCCGGGGCCACAACGCTCGGGGTCGAGCTCGCCGCGGTCGATGGGGTTTCCGTCGTCGGTGGCGAAACGGCGGCGTGGGCCGCCGGGGCGGCGGGAGCCAGACCCACGCTGGCCAAACCCACGATCGTCACCACTGCGGTACCCATTCGGGCCCAACTGGTCTTCGTGAACCCTCGACGCACGACTCACCCTCGACGTTTGTGCCGCCCAGGACGGGACGGACCGCAGGAATCTACCGGCCCGGCCCGGACTACAGCCATCGCGACCATGGAGCCGACCGGTGTCGGTGAACCATCGGCGACAAAGGTGGCCAATTCAAGATCTTGAGATGGGGGGGCAGGCACGTGGCAGGACCCGGCGGGTGGTCTCCGTTGAGCCGACGGATCCAACGGCGGGGTTCGAGCCATGGCCGGGGGTGGTGCGGCGGGGGATGAGTTCGTGAGGTGCGCGCCGTGTTCATGGACGTCGAGTAGCGGTCATCGATGGTCATCGAGGTGGTGCAGGCGTTGACGACCTGGGTGTCGTCGAGCGGTGGTGAGTCGGTCAGGCGCAACCGCGAGCGGGAGTGACGCGGGTGGCCGTCGGTCATGTGGGGGTCGAGGTGGCGGCGGATCCCCACACATGGACGACGCTCAACGGCGTGCGCTCGGGCTCGTCGGGCAGGTCGTCACCGAAGATCTCGTGCAGCAGGCCGTGCACGACCGGGTGCAGGCGTTCTTCACTGAAGCGATCCCAGTCCTCCGGCGACTCCCAGACGTCGATGTAGCGCAGGCCTCCTTCGGGGCGCTCGATGGCCAGGTGCACGATCAGCCCTGGCTCCGGCTCGGGGCCGAGGCCATCGGTGATGCGCTGGTAGAAAGCAGCATCGATCGGCACATCCTGGGTGAAGGCGTACATGGACATCTCCCTAATGGATCCGAAACACTCTCGGATGTAATGTAGGACGCATGGTGGATCCCGTCAAGAGACGCACCTACGACGCCGTCGGCCGCCAGGCCGGGTCGGCCGCCACCCGCCAGCGCATCGTCGACGCCGGCCGCGAGCTCGTGCTGGCGCGGGGCTATCGGGCGACGACGGTGGCGGCCATCGCCGAGAAGGCCGACGTGAACGTCGACACCGTCTACCGCCTCGTCGGCCGCAAGCCGGTGTTGATGCGCGAGCTGGTCGAGCAGGCGATCTCGGGAACCGACCACGCCGTAGCCGCCGAGCAGCGCGCCCACGTGCTGGAGATCAAGGCCGAACCCGACCCGCGGGTGCGATTCGCGATCTACGCCCGAGCGATCCGCGAGACGCACGTCCGCCTGGCGCCGCTCTTCTTGGCGTTGCGCGATGCGTCGTCGACCGAGCCCGAGGCGAAGGAGATCTGGCAGCAGATCAGCGACCGCCGGGCCGCCAACATGCGCAGGTTCATCAGCGAGATCGCCGAGCTCGGCGCGCTGCGGCCCGGGCTGTCGATCGAGGATGCGGCGGACACCGTGTGGGTCACCAACAGCCCCGAGCTGTTCCTCATGCTCACCGAGGAACGGGGCTGGTCAACCCATCGCTACGAGACCTGGCTCGCCGACTCGTGGTGCCGCCTGTTGCTGTGACCCACCACTCGAGGGCCAACAGTCTCCGGCGGCCCGTCGAGCGAAACGACCCTCGGCCCCGTCGAGGTGACGGCATCGAAGGTGGCTGCGCCGAAAGGCCTCGTGCTCATCCTTGAGCTACGTCGCAGCGGTTCAGCCTCCTGCTCGACAACACCACATGACCGTGCTTCCACAAGCCCACCCCAGGGGCCACGGATCACCCCTATGACACCGGCTCTGGGTGACACCGACCGGTTGATTACGCCCAGGACGCCGTCGCCACCTAGCAGTTGAACTCGTCGCCGACGTAATGGATGACCCTTATGATCCCGATCATGAACATGCGACTCGAACTCGTGCCCATCCCGGTCGCCGACATCGACCGGGCCAAGAGCTTCTACGTCGGAAAGGTGGGCTTCGGCCTCGATCACGACGTGGTACCTGCCGACGGTGTTCGGGTTGTCCAGCTGACGCCGGTCGGCTCTTCGTGCTCGATTGTGCTGAGTGAGGGACTTCCCGGGCTCACAGGTGATCCGGGCTCGGTACGCGGACTCCACCTCGTGGTGGACGAGATAGGCAGCGCCCGAAGCGAACTGGTCGGCCGTGGCGTCGAGGTAGATGAGGTTGCGGATCTCGGAGGCGGCATCCGGATGGCCGGCTTCGCAGATCCCGATGGGAACACCTGGACCCTGCAGGAGTTGCCGTAGGGCTCGATGTAATCACCCGATCGCTGGGCGCCATCGGCATCCATGTATCCCCTACGGCCGGGTCCGTGACGCTATGGGTGCTCTCAATCCTTGTCCCGCAGCCAGATTCTTAGGGGTCCGACCGCCTCGAACCCCTGTTTGCATGCCATGACAAGCGCGTCGCCCGACTCG
>JBBQLA010000388.1:0-3527 GCA_038327485.1 Acidimicrobiales bacterium | reverse complement strand
TCAACTTGGCCGCGTCGCGGTGACGGGGCTTGACGAGCAACTTGGTCTTGAGTTTGTGCAGCTTGTTCTCGAGCTTCTCCACGGCCAGATCGATGGCTGTCAGATGGTCGACGCCGTTGGCGCTGCACCGCACGTGATGGCCGTGGCCCTCGAGCGTGACCTCGCACACTTCCTTCTCGGCGATTCTGGGATTTCGTTGCTCGGAGAAGTGGACCTCCGCGTGATCCATCCCCGGCAGGTACTTCCCGAGGCGTTCGATCTTCTCTTCGATGAGAGATCGATCACGATCCGACACTGTGGTGTGACGAGCACTGACCCGAATCTGCACGAGTGACCTCCAGTTCCCCGGGTGGGGGTAGGTGTGTCACCTGGACCGTACCGGCTCAAGAGCCCACCGAGGCGAGATTCGTCGGACATCTCTCAGGCGGACGCGCCGCCGCCGTGGCGGCCAGTGTGGCGGCAACGACAAAACCGGCCCCTGCCACTCTCAGCGTTGCGGCCGCCGCCGACAGCGATGCCCCGGTGGTTCGGACGTCGTCGACCAGCAGAACCACCTCGGCCGAAGTGCCTCGAGGCACCAGGGCGGGGCCGCGCCGACGATCGTCGAGTGACGAAGCGGTCTGCGACCGCGTATCGGTGCGGCGCAGCAACGACCGCAACGGCACCCCGAGGCGCCGCGCCACGTGCCGGGCGATCAGCTCTGACTGGTCGTAGCCACGCGTCCGTCGGCGCCCGACCGTGGTCGGCACCCAGGTGACAACATCGGCGCCCGGCGGCACGAGCGCTGCCAGGCCGCCGGCCATCCAGCACAGAGCGTCACGATGGTTGGAGTACTTGATCGCCTTGATCAGGTGCGAACCGATCCCCTCGAACGCGAACAGCGCCACCGCGGCGTCGAGCCCGGGTGGCGGCGGGGCCGACGGGGGTGGGAGCAACTGCCCGATGCACTCAGCGCATGGCGCGTCGCCGCGTTGGTTGCACCCCGGGCAGACCGACGGAAAGAACATGTCCCCACGCTACGAATCGACTGCGACAGTCAGAGCCCGGGGATGGTGACCTCGGGATTGACGCCGGCGACGATGCCCTCGGCCCGACGGGACACCATCGGCGTCCAATCGGGATGCGTCAGGACATAGAGGTCCCCCGCTTTGACGGCCGCCACGATCAGCGTGGCCACATCGTCCGGATCAATGCCACCAGCGATCAGCCCGTCGACGATCGAGCCGAGCCCGTCGTCGGTCTGCGGCACCGTTGCCACGACCTCGCCGGCAACACCGGTGGCGGCGCGGTTTCGCTCGCTGCGATTGATGCCGGTTCGCACCCAGCCGGGACACACCACGGTGACCCCGACCTCGGGGTGGAGCAGCGCGAGCTCCGAGTAGAGCGTCTCCGACAGTGTCACGACCCCGTGCTTGGAAACGTTGTACGGGCCCATGAACGGCAACGACGTGAGCCCCGCCATCGACGCGGTGTTCACGATGTGGCCGCCACCACTGGCGATGAGGCGAGGCACGAACGCCTTGACGCCGTGGATCACACCCCACAGGTCGACACCCAGCACCCACTGCCAGTCCTCGATGGTGAGATCCCACATCTGGCCGCCGAGGGCGACGCCGGCGTTGTTCACCGCCAGATGGATGGCGCCGAAGCGGTCCATCGCCGCGGTGGCGATGGACTCGACCTCGTCGTACTTCGAGACATCGGCGCGGACGGCGATGACGTCGGTGATCTCGCCCAGTGCCGCCACTGCGGCATCGAGCGCCGATTGCTCGATGTCGGCGATGACCAAGGACATCGATTCGCCGGCCAGTTGCCTGGCCAGAGACAGTCCGATACCCGATGCGCCTCCTGTGATCACCGCGACCTTGCCGGAGAGTTCGTCCATGGGCATGGTCTAATCGGTCGGCGGCCGCATCATTGCGCCGATGACCTCAGTAGCGGTAGTGGTCCGGCTTGTAGGGGCCACCCACCGGCACGCCGATGTAATCGGCCTGTTCCGAGCTGAGCTCGGTGAGGCGCACGCCGAGAGCGTCGAGGTGGAGCCGGGCGACCTTCTCGTCGAGCAACTTCGGCAGCACGTAGACACCGAGCGGGTAGTCGGCTGATTTCGTGAAGAGCTCGATCTGGGCGATCGTCTGGTTGGTGAAGCTGTTCGACATGACGAAGCTCGGGTGGCAGGTGGCGCAACCCAGGTTCAGCAGTCGACCTTCGGCCAGCATGATCACCGAGTGACCATCGGGGAACACGAACTCGTCGGTGCCGGCCTTGATGTTGATCCGCTGCACGTCGCTCATACGGCCCAAGCCGGCCATGTCGATCTCGTTGTCGAAGTGACCGATGTTGCCGACGATCGCCTGATGCTTCATCTTTCCCATGTACTCGGCGGAGATGATGTCCTTGTTCCCGGTGGTCGTGATGAAGATGTCAGCGGTGTCAAGCACGTCCTCGAGACGGAGGACCTGGTAGCCCTCCATGGCGGCCTGCAGCGCGCAGATCGGGTCGATCTCGGTCACGATCACTCGGGCACCCTGGCCGCGCAGCGAAGCAGCGCAGCCCTTGCCAACGTCGCCGTAGCCGCAGACCACCGCTGTCTTGCCGGCGATCATGACGTCGGTGGCTCGGTTGATCCCGTCGATGAGGCTGTGACGGCAGCCATAGAGGTTGTCGAACTTCGACTTCGTGACGGAGTCGTTCACGTTGATGGCCGGGAAAAGGAGCTGTCCCGCGTCCATCATCTGATAGAGGCGATGCACGCCGGTGGTGGTCTCCTCGGTCACGCCGATGATGTCGGCGCCGACCTTGGTCCAGCGGTCGGGCTCGTTGGCGACAGACTTCTTCAGCAGCTCGAGAACGACCTTCCACTCATCGGAGTCGTCATCGGTCGGCTCGGGCACGATGCCGGTGGCCTCGTACTCGGTGCCCTTGTGCACGAGCATCGTGGCGTCGCCGCCGTCATCGAGGATCATGTTCGGGCCGGAGCCGTCGGGCCAACGCAGGGCCTGATCGGTGCACCACCAGTACTCCTCCAGCGTCTCACCCTTCCAGGCGTAGACCGGCACGCCGTCGGGCTCGTCGGGGGAACCGTTCGGGCCGACCACGATGGCGGCGGCAGCGTGATCCTGGGTGGAGAAGATGTTGCAGCTCACCCAACGCACGTCGGCGCCGAGCGCGGTCAGGGTCTCGATGAGCACCGCGGTCTGGATGGTCATGTGCAACGAGCCCATGATCCGGGCGCCGGTGAGCGGCCGCTTGCCCTTGTACTCGGCACGGAGCGCCATCAGGCCGGGCATCTCCTGCTCGGCGAGCCTGATCTCCTTGCGGCCGAAGTCGGCGAGGGCGAGGTCGGCGACGCGGAAGTCGCCAGTGGTCAGGGTGGTCATGTGCGTGTGCTCCACGGGATCGTGGTTCGGTGGCGCGCGAACAGCGCGCTCGTGTCGGTCGCCCGCAGGCGACCCCACCATCATGCCCGCCGGACCCCTGTTCGGAGGAGGCGATCAGAGGAGGTCGGCGAGCAGGGCGGCAGCGCG
>JBBQLA010000387.1:0-3529 GCA_038327485.1 Acidimicrobiales bacterium | reverse complement strand
GTCGACACTGGCGGGACCGTGATCGGAGCGATTCGCCCCGATCAGATGGAACTCGCCACACCGTGCGACGAGTTGAACGTCGGGCAGCTGCTTGCGCATATGACCACGGCGTTGCGGCGCGTCGCCTTCGTCGGTCGAGGCGAACACGCGTGGTCGGTTCCGGCGCCCGAAGGGGTGGCCGACGACGGTTGGCTCGACGCCTGGCAAGCCGCTGCGCGCGAAGTGCACGGAGTGTGGGCCGACGACGCACTCCTCGACGCCACCATCGAGCTGCCGTGGGTCACGGCGTCGGGACATGACTTGATTCTCAGCTACGTCAACGAGATCACCGTGCACACGTGGGACCTGGCGACGGCCACGGGCCAGTCGCCATCGTGGGACGGCGAGGTGATCGCGGTGGCGTTCGACGCCGTGCGACGGGCCATGCCGGCGGAGGGTCGCCAGGAGGCCCTCGAGAAGATCGTGGCCGGACTCCCAGCTGGCTCCCCGGTCATCAAGGCGCCGTTCGGGGCAGCCGTCGCCGTGAGCGACGATGCTCCGATCATCGACCGGCTCGTGGCCTGGAGCGGCCGCCGGCCCTGACGACCCGCGAACTCGGTCGGTTCTTGCTGCAGCCCGGCGCAAGAGCGGTTCAGTCCGAGATCGTGGGGGAAGAATGCCGATATGGCAAAACGCCCCAGCACCGCGCTCGATCTCGCCGGCGAAGCAGTCGGAGCGGCCGCACTGATCGGCGCTGCTGCGGTCACCGCACTGCGTCCCCGACCGGACGTCATCGCCGGTCCGGTCCTCCCGCCGGCCACTCCGGCACCCACCGGGATCGTGGGCATCATCGATCGGTTCCAGCAGCGTCATCGTCCAGTGAGCGTGATCGCCTCCACGTTCCGCGCCTATGGAGCAGCGCGAGGTGGCGACGCCGTCTCACTCATCGCCTACCGCTCGTTCCTCTCGGTGTTCCCACTGCTCATCGCGCTGACCACACTGTCGGACCGACTGCTGGCGTCGCACCCCGACCTGCGCGATCGCCTCCTGAAGAGCACTGTGGCCAGCGTGCCGTTGCTGGGGGACCAGTTGCGCGCCCACGCGGTGACCGGAAACCTGGTGACGGTGGTGGCCGGGTTGGCTTTCGCCATCTGGTCAGGGCTGTCCGCCGTGCTGACGCTCGAGAGTGCGTTGTGTGATCAGTGGCGAGTACACCGCGACGTCCGTTCGTCGTTCGTGGTCAGCCGGTTGCGGGCCATCGCCACGCTGTTGATCGTCCTGGTCGGACTGGCGGGGTCGACGACGGCGTCGGCATTCATCGTGTCGGGCATGCTGCTCCCCGCGCTCCTCGGAGCGGTCGCCGCCATCGTGATCAATGCCTCAGCCGTGTGGGCCGTGTCGCGCGTGATCGTTCCGGGCAAGCACCGCCATCTCCCGGGCGCGATCGCGGCCGCCGTGATCCTGGGAGCGCTGCAGGTGGGCGGCACAGCGCTGGTCACACGGTCGTTGGTGGGGGCTTCGGCCACCTACGGCACGTTCGCCACCGTGGTCGCGTTGACCGCGTGGTTCTCCCTCAACGCACAGATCGTGGTGCTGTCGACCAGCCTCAACGTGGTGCTGGAGAAGCGGTGGTTTCCAGCCTCGTTCAGCGGGCCGACTCCATGGCCGGTTCCGTAGCCGCCTCCATTGCCACCTCGGGCAACTCGAGCGTCTCCGGTCGGAGATCGACCGTCACCACCCATCTGCCCCGCCGCATCTGGATGACCGACGTGCCCGCGAGACGGGTGACCTCACACGGCGCACCGGCGGCGAACTCGACGTTGTTCCGCCGCAAGGAGATGAGTCGGCGGTACCAGTCGAGCGTCTCGGCGTGGGAGTCGGCGGCGAGTTCGTCCCAGTCCAACTTGGCCGAGGCGAAGGTGGCCGGGTCACAAGGATCAGCGACGTCGTCCCACGGATGATCGGGAAACTCGTCGCGACGGCCGGCGACCACCTGCTCAGCCAACCCGGTAGTCCGATGGTCGGCGAAGAACGGGAACGGCGCGCTGGCAGCCCATTCTTGCCCTTGGAACAGCAGTGGAACCGAGGGGCCGAGAATGGCCAGGGTGGCCGCGGCCAGCGCAGGGCGTGGCCCCACGAGATGCTCGAGCCGCTCACCAGCGGCGCGGTTGCCGACCTGGTCGTGGTTCTGCGAACACACGACGAATCTGCTGCGGTCCATGGCCCCGACTGGGGTCTCGGTGGTCGGGTCACCGGTGGCTCGACGAGGGATGTAGACGTCACGGAGTGCTTCGATGACCGGGTCCGGCGAGGCTGCGGCATCCGCGTAGTAGCCGTGGGTCTCTCCGGTGAGCGTCACGTGGATCCCATGGTGCAGATCGTCGGCCCAGTGGGCGTCGAGGCCCCAGCCGCCGGCCTTCACTGCCACGACCGGGGTGGGATCATGGCGATCCCATTCGGCCACGACCACGCACTGACGCCCGTACTCCGCGGCCCGGGCACTCACTCGATCGGCGAGCTCGGCCACGACGTGGCGGGGCGAGTCGTCGACGAGCGAGTGCACCGCGTCGAGGCGGAGTCCGTCGAAGCGGTACACCCGGATCCAGTGCTCGGCACAGTCGATGATGAAGCGGCGTACCTCATCGCAGTCGAGCTGGTCGAGGTTGAGGGCCCGACCCCATGGGGTGGCCGAATCGTGGGTGTAGGGCCCGAATCGATCGAGGACTGCGCCGCTGGGGCCGAGGTGATTGAAGACCACATCGAGGAGGACCGCCAGTCCCCGCGCGTGGCATGCGTCGACCAACGCCATCAACTCGGCAGGCGTGCCGTAGGGCGCGTGGGGTGCCCACCAGGCTGCGCCGTCGTAGCCCCAGCCGAACTCGCCATCCCAGCTGTTGACGGGCATGAGCTCGACGTGAGTGACTCCGAGCTCGACGAGATGATCGAGATGTTCGATGGCCCCGGTGAAGGTTCCAGAACGCGAGAACGTGCCGATGTGGAGCTCGTAGCAGATGGCCTCGTGCCACGGCGCAGCCACGAAGTCGGTACTGGACCACTCGTGGGGCTGCCGCGGCAGCACCCGCGCCGGGCCGTTGGGACCATCGGGGAGCCACGTCGCTCTCGGGTCGGCGAGTGGCTCGGACCCGTCCACCGAGAACCAGTAGTCGGAATCTGCCTCCAGGGGAGTGTCGGGGTGCCACCATCCCTCGGGCGTGCGGGTCATCCGACTCCAGTTCCGACCACCGTCGCCTCGGACGACGAGTGCAACCCGTGCGGCGTTCGGCGCCCACACCTCGCCGGGGCTCACGTTGGCGGAGCTCATGTGGCGCGCTCCAGGAGGGCGACGGGCCACGGGTCGAACAGTGCCTCGACCTCGACGCGTCCGGACCACTCGCGTCCGGTACAGCGATCGATCCAGGTGCCGGCCTCGAGCCCTTCTGAGTCGAGGTCCTCCGCGTCGAGGTCGATGGTGGTGCCTTCCCATCCGGCCTCGGCGACTCGTCGAACCAGCCGCGCCGTCACGACCACGACGTCATGACAGCGGCGGAAT
>JBBQLA010000386.1:0-3538 GCA_038327485.1 Acidimicrobiales bacterium | reverse complement strand
GCAGTCCTCGAGCTGTGGCCGGGCTCGACGTTCGCCGGCGGGCCGCCCATCGACGATGGCTTCTACTACGACTTCGAACTGGCGGGTGGGGGCACGTTCAGCGACGCCGACCTCGAACGTATCGATGAGCGGATGCACCAGATCGTCAGTGCCAACCAGCCGTTCGAGCGGTTCGAGCTGGAACTGCCCGAGGCGCTCGAGCTCATGGCCGATCACCAGTACAAGCGGGCCTTCATGGACCTCGCCGCGGCCGGCGACGACTCCGATGGTGAGGTGGCGGGCGGGGCGACGATCAGCTTCTACCGCAACACCGCAGCGTTCGTGGACATGTGCCGGGGCCCTCATGTGCCGTCGACGGGCGTTCTCGGGCACTTCAAGCTGATGCGAGTGGCCGGCGCGTACTTTCGCGGCAGCGAGAAGAACCCCATGCTGCAGCGCATCTACGGCACTGCGTGGGCATCGAAGAAGGATCTCGCTGCCCACCTCGTACGCCTCGAGGAGGCCGCCAAGCGCGACCACCGCAAGCTGGGTGCCGAGCTCGACCTCTTCAGCTTCCCCGATGAGATCGGCTCGGGGCTGGTGGTGTTCCATCCCAAGGGTGGCACCGTGCGACGCCTCATGGAGGAGTACTCGCGGAAGCGTCACGAAGAGGCCGACTACGAGTTTGTCTACTCGCCGCACATCACCAAGAAGGACCTGTTCGAGACGTCGGGTCACCTCGAGTGGTTCGCCGACGGCATGTTCCCACCGATGACCATCGACGACGACCACGATCATGGGCGCGAGGGCACGACCTACTACCTCAAGCCAATGAACTGCCCGTTCCACATCTTGATCTTCAAGAGCCGCACGCGGAGTTACCGCGAGCTGCCGATCCGGATGTTCGAGTTCGGTTCGGTGTACCGCTACGAGAAGTCCGGCGTGATCCACGGCCTCACCCGGGTGCGTGGCATGACCCAGGACGATGCTCACATCTTCACGACCAAGGAGCAGATGGGCGAGGAGTTGCGCAGCATCCTGCGCTTCGTTCTGGGTCTGCTCAGCGACTACGGCCTCAACGACTTCTACCTGGAACTCTCGACCAAGCCCGAGCGCAAGGCCGTCGGCAGCGACGAGGAATGGGAGGAAGCCACCGAGACCCTGCGTGAAGCCGCGCAGGACATGGGCCTCGACCTGGTCATGGACCTCGGGGGTGGCGCGTTCTACGGCCCCAAGATCTCGGTCCAGGCTCGCGATGCCATCGGTCGGACGTGGCAGATGTCGACCATTCAGGTCGACTTCCAGATGCCCCAGCGCTTCGACATGAGCTACATCGGCAGTGACGGCGAACGTCACCGGCCGATCATGATCCACCGAGCCCTCTTCGGCTCGATCGAGCGATTCTTCGCCGTGCTGCTCGAGCACTACGCCGGTGCGTTCCCGGTGGGGTTGGCGCCCGAGCAGGTCCGGATCCTGCCGGTGGCCGAGGCGCATGTGGCGTACGCGCATGATCTGTCGCTGCGGTTCAAGGCCGAGCGCATCCGCACCACCGTGGTCGACGCAGACGAGTCGTTGGGCAACCGCATCCGACGGGGCAAGGGTGAGAAGTTGCCGTACATCCTGGTGGTCGGCGACGACGACGTGTCCAACGAGACCGTCGGGGTCAATGCCCGGGGCAACCAGGTCGAGCGGGGCGTGTCGGTCGATGCGTTCGTCGCTCGGATTCGTCACGAGGTCGACACCCGCGTCAACGACGTGACCGCAAACGACGGCTGACAGCGCCCGATGCCCCTCCAACATCTGTGGGCCACTTGGCGGTCGAACTACATCAACTCGGTTCGCGACAGTCGCGGCGGTGACGGTCGGTCGCTGTTCGAACGCATCCTCGCCGCCCTCGACGACTCCGGAGAAGCCGATCGCGACACCGGCATCGTGGCGAGAGGCGACGACTGTTTCGTGTTGCTCAACCGCTTTCCGTACACCGCTGGTCACCTCATGGTGTTGCCCAACGTCGCAGTCGCGGAGTTGGATCAGCTCGACGCTGCGGTGCACACGGAACTGTGGGAGCTGGTGCGCACCTCGGTCACAGCGCTGCAGGCCGCGTTCGGTTGTGACGGCATCAACATCGGAGTGAATCTGGGCGAGGCCGCCGGCGGGTCGCAGTCCGATCACCTGCACGTGCACTGCGTGCCCCGTTGGATCGGCGACACCAACTTCATCGGCGTGTCCTCGGAGACGCGGGTGCTCCCGATCGGTCTCGACGAGGCCTGGGATCGACTTCGGGCGGTCTGGCCCTCAGACGTAGGCTCAGCCCATGGCTGACACGACCGATGCCGAGTTCACCGACGAACTACCGGCTGATCTCGATCTCACCGCGGTCGATGGTCCGATCACCTTCCCCAACAACAATCGTCGACGGATTCCCGCCACGCTGTATCTGATCCTCGGCGGGATCTGCATCGCCATGTACCTGTCGCTGCGCGGTACCTCCGCCCTGGTCAATCGGGGCCTGTTCCTGGCCGGCATCGGACTGGTGCTGTTCGCACTGTTCGGCATCCTGGCCGGCCGCACGTTGCAGATCGACGAGACCGAGGCACTCGTGGCGGCCAACGGGTCGCTGGGCTTTCCGGTCGGCCATGCATCGGCGCAGATGGCCTGGCGTGGGCTGGCGAGTCGGCCGGTGTGGCGGTTGCTGTGTTACTCCGACGAGAACCCGCCGCGAAGCCGCGCGATGGTCATCGTCGACGGCGTTTCGGGCGCGGTGTTGGAGCACTTCAGCGAGGACAACCCCGAGGAATGGGTGGAAACCCGCTGACCGGGGTAGTCCACTATCGGCCGGGGATCACCCTTCGGTCCTTTAAGATGGGTGCAACCAGGCGCTACGCTAACTGTAGTTAGCAGCTTGCTCACTCCCGCAGGAGGCACCGTCATGCTCGACGGGCAGTTCCGACCACAAATCGACGCACTCACCAAGCCATTGGGGCAGACGGTGAAGCGCACTGGCATCTCCGCCGACGTGATCACCGTGGTCGGCCTCGTCATGGCGTTCGCCTGTGCTGTGTTCATCGCCGAGGGCTGGCTGAGCCTGGGATTGCTGTTCCTGGTGCTGTGCGGCATCCCCGACTTGCTCGACGGTGCAGTGGCCAAGGCCGCCGGCACCGCCAACCCCCGTGGTGCCTTCTTCGACTCGGTCACCGATCGGGTGACCGACGGGCTGCTGTTCGGTGGCGTCGCCTGGTATTTCACCACCATCTCCAACGGCCCCCTGCCGTTGCTTCCGTTCGCCGTGTTCGTGACCGCGGCGCTGGTCAGCTACATCCGGGCCAAGGCAGATGCCCTCGGCTTCGACGCCCATGTGGGTGTGGTCGAGCGCGCCGAGCGCTTCATCCTGCTGGCCCTGGGCCTGCTGTTCAGCCAGTTTCTGGTGGCGGCATTGTGGGTGATCCTCGTACTCAACCTCATCACCGCCGCCCAGCGATTCGCGGCCGTGTGGAAGCAGGCGTCGGCGCCGCTGGTGCGCACCACGACCCGGAGTCGCCGACAGGCGGCCCGAGTTGGC
>JBBQLA010000385.1:0-3551 GCA_038327485.1 Acidimicrobiales bacterium | reverse complement strand
GTGTGTGCAGCGTGCGCCGGCGCGGCCGGCTATCTATTGGGCGACAACAACGGTGTTCGCCGGACGGAGACACGCGAGTCAGCCATCACGACGAACAACGCGTCTCGGAGTCGAGCGCAACCGGACGGGGTGTTCCGTGTGCGCACCCGCGAGAAGGTCGTAGCAATGACCTTCGACGACGGTCCGGACGAGCGGTACACCCAGCACGTCCTCGACCTGCTGACACATGTCAGCGCGTCGGCGACGTTCTTCCAGATCGGCGTCAACGCCCAGGCCGACCCGGCGCTGACGAACGCCGTGCTGCACGCCGGGCACACGATCGGGAACCACACCTTCGATCACGCAAA
Source organism: Acidimicrobiales bacterium (assembly GCA_038327485.1). Classification (GTDB taxonomy): domain Bacteria; phylum Actinomycetota; class Acidimicrobiia; order Acidimicrobiales; family Microtrichaceae; genus JBBQLA01. Next base: position 3,204 of record JBBQLA010000385.1, on the reverse strand, counting down.
CCTGGAGCTGCTGCACTCCGCCGGTATCGAGTCGGAGATCGATCGGGGTGAGGAGGCGCTGGTCAGTGTCGGGGTCCCCCGCCCGAGCCTCTTCCGACCGCCCAAGGGATACACCGACGAAGCAGTCGGAATCCTGGCCGACGCGGCGCGATACAAGACGGTGTTCTGGGGCCTGTGCGTCGAGGCGTTCGTCAACCACCAGGACATTGGGCTCGGTGTGGACACGATGCTCGATCGGGTACGCCCCGGCGAGATCATCCTGGCCCACGACGGCGGACATGTGGTGGGGGTGCCCGATCGTCCGGTGCTCTCGCGTGCGCGCACCATGGAGGCGCTGCCGTTGCTGCTCAAGGGCCTCGTCCGACGTGGCTACCGAGTGGTCGATGTGCCCACACTGTTGGCTCTCGGGCGCTGACCTTCGACCGGCGCTGTCGGTCGAGAGCTGCTCACGTGGCGATGGAAGGCGACGAGGAGCACGATCGGAACGACCATTGTGAGCAGTCCGCCGAACACCAGGTCCACTGTCGTCGAGCCCAATGAGTTCGCTGCGAGGATGAGCGACCCACGCGAAGCCACCAGCGACGTGGCCACCAGGTCTCCCGACAGCGCCAGCACCGGCAGTCCCCACACCGAGTACCACGGCAGCGAGTAGCTGCTGGCCAGCGGGAAGGCTGAGATCGCCGCTCCAGTCACGAACGCGACGTCGCGGTCGTGACGGTGCATCCATGTCCACCACGCCATGAGCGTCATCACCAACAGGAGCGCGGCGGTGGTGATCAGCGGGCCGCGAGCGTGCAGCACTGTCCTGATCGGATGCCACACCGACGCGACCGAGGTCAGGCTACGAGTGCCGGTCGAGGCATTGGTGAGGGACTTCGGCGCCAGGACCGTGCCGATTGCGAAGACCCCGATCGAGGTGGCCGAGAAGCTCGCCGCCGCACGCCAACGCCGGCGCGCCAGCAGCACTGCGACGACTGGCACCACGGCGATGATGCCGCTCAGCTTGACCAAGGTGACGAGGCCGACGACCAGACCTGCGAGCAGGTGGCGATCCTTGCGCCACAGGATCACCACCACGAGCAGTCCGAGCGCCAGGAAGGCGTCGTTGTGTCCGCCGTTCACGAGGCTGACCCACACCGCTGGCTGCAATGCCACAACGAGAGCGGTCGAGGTGCGCCCTCGACGAACGACGAGGGCCAACGATGCCAGCACTGCGACGGCTGCGGGAATTTGAAAGCCCAGTCGCAGCGCCAGCACCGAGTTGCCCGCGACTCGAGCCACGAGCGCGCTGTATCCCGTGAACAAGGGGCCGTAAGCGGTTGGCGTGTGATGCCAACCGACGAGGTGGTACACGAGGTCGTGCGGGTAGGAAGCGGCGACGGTCGTATACGGATTGGCGTGGTACTGGCTGACGACGCGGCCGTAGAACGCGTACGACCACAGGTCGTGTGATCCGATCGGCGACTTCGCCACCGCCACTGCGGCCAGCAGCGCGACGACCGGCCAGGTCGAGCGGGGCAGGCCAACCCCCCGATCGGACTCCCGCTCGGCCCACCACCCGACCAAGCAGGCCCCGGCCGTGGCCAGAACCACGAACACCCCTGACCAGAGCTGCGACGGATCGAGCAGCAACAGCACCAGGGAGGGCACGCCGGCCGCGATGACGACAAGCGACGGCGACCGGCGGTACAACACAACGTCAGCTTGACGTGAAACGGGTCATCCCGCACACAGCGAATGGTGAGCGGGAGGTAAAGCCAGACGTCACAGGCATTGGAACCGCTTCGGGGGCGTCCGGTCGACGTTGTGAATACTCTTCGCACTACCGTAGCCATCGGGGCTGGGGAGGATCGATGTCGCAGCAGCGTTTCAGGTCTCGCGCCGGTCTTGCCGGGGCGCTGTTGGGCTCGCTCGCGCTGATCTCGTCGTGCGCGTCACCGATCCTCGGGCCGTTCGTGGGCGGATCGACCGGCGAAGTCACGGGCGCCACCGCCAGCGCCTGCACCGTGCCCTCGGGCGACCAATTCACGAGCCGATCACCGGCACCCGAGCAGCTCGACCCTGCCGCGCTTCGCGTTGCGGTGGCCTACGCCACGGCGAATCAAGCCGTGTCGGTACGGATCTACCGCCACGACTGCTTGGTGGCAGAGAGCGGGAATGACCCGTCAGCCGAGCTCGAGCCATCGAATCTGTGGAGCGCTACCAAGGGAATCGTCGGGTTGCTCGTCGGCCGCGCCGTCACGTTGGGAGACCTCGGGCTCGATGATCCCATCGGTCGTTACCTCCCACAGGCCGACGCGGCCCACGGCGCGATCACCGTCCGTCAACTCCTCACGCAGACCTCTGGCCTCGACTTCGCCTGGGCCAACGACATCGCGGCGGGAGTGATCGGCACCCGCGACTCGGTGGCGTGGACGCTGCACCTTCCATTCGTGCATCCGCGCGGGACCTACTTCCAGTACGCCCAGACGACCATCACGCTGCTCGGCGCGGTAGTCGAGGCGGCGGTCGGACTCGACCTTCAGGAGTTCGCCCGGCGAGAGCTGTTCGACCCGTTGGGCATCCCTACATCGAGATGGTCGTGGAGTCGCGACGGCGCCGGCCACACCTACGGCTTCGCCTTCCTCGCCATGGCTCCCATCGACCTGGGAAGAATCGGGACACTGTTGCTCCATCGGGGTGACTGGCGTGGCCAACAGCTGATCTCAGCGGACTACGTCGAGCAGATGTCCGCGCCGACATCGACCAACGGTGGCTATGGGCTGCTCGTCTGGACCAACCGAGGCGACTCCTACGTGACGACGGCCGCGCTCACCCGGAAGATCAAGGATCATCCATGGCTCGAGGCCGCTCCTCGCGATACATACGCGCTTTCGGGGCTGTTCGACCAGATGACCTACGTCATCCCGAGTCTCGACATGGTGGTGATCCGCACGGGCTGGCTCGCCGGCGATCAGTGGAAGCACGAGTTCTTCCGTCTCCTGATGGCCGCCGTCTCCGACGTTCACATCGCCGATCCTGGGCCATATCGAGACGGGGGCTCGGCCGACCTCACCGATCTGAGCGCGCTGCTTCACCTGTCATCGTGGCCGAAGTGAGTCGAAAGACCCCCGGTCAAGCGGACAAATACCCATGGTCGAACGGCCCGGAATTGAACGTCTTTCATTGCCTCGGTCACCCGATCCTGGTACAAGAGAGGGAGTG
>JBBQLA010000384.1:0-3556 GCA_038327485.1 Acidimicrobiales bacterium | reverse complement strand
AGCCGAGATCGCTGCGAGAGCCGCTGCAGTGGCCGCTCAAGCCAGCGGCGGCTGATTCGCCCATCGGTCAGTCCCCAGTCGACCGGTCAGGTCTCAGAAGCTGACGGCCGACCCATGCGAGTGATCGCACGAGCGGGTCTGGCCGGTCTGCACCTGTCCGGCACCAACACCTTCGAGCGCGGCGAACGGTCCGCACACGTTCGGCTTGATCCAGACGTGCACCATCGGCGCGCTGGTGAACTTCTTGCCGAACGAACACGTGCCGTCGGCGTTGGTCAGCCCAGTCAGCTGCGGCGCCACCGGATCCTCGGTGAAGCACAGGTTGTCGTGGATGTGGAACTGCGTCAGCGGGCCACCGAGGTCGGGGACCTTGTCCAGCGCAATCGTGTCGGGCAGGAGGAACATCGCCGCCTCGAGCGTTCGAGTGCCATTGCGGTTGCGGTACACCAGCGACTCCGGGTGATCGGGGTCGAACCAGTCGTCGTCGTTGATCAGATCCCACTTGATGAAGTGCTCGTGGCCGGTCATCGCATCACCGATCGGGTGATAGCCGGCCGCGATCGCCACCGCCGGATCGGCGAACTGCGGCAACTTCTGCAGCGTGAGCCGCACCAAGGCCTCGGCCCGCTTCTGCTCATCGGGCGTCACCCCGGGCGTACCGGAGAGGTCGATCGGCTGGGTGGGATCGAAGGGAGTCGGGAGCGCGGTCGAAGTCGGCGCCGAAGGGCTCTGCGCCGCTGAGCCTGCGGCACCAGGGGTCGTGCCGGGATGTACGTGGCCAGCCGAGCCATCGACGTGCGAGTGCGTGGGTGCGGCAATCAGCGCGGGCAGCGTCAACAGCGACATCGCCACCATCACCGGCAAGGTCAGCGCTCCGCTGGCGGGGAACGAAACGCTGCGCCGGCGACCCAACGACCCGAGCGCCGCAATCACGGCGATCCCGCCGAGGAGGGCGCACAGCCCATCGGTCAGGCCGACCGGCTCGCTCTGTTTCAACGAGGCCACGAACGAGATGCCTGTGGTTCGGCTCAGCGCCCACACCACGACGCACCCGGCGTTCGCCAGCGCGGCCAGTGCGGCCAAGCTCCGAGTCGGTCGGGCAAAGAGACTCAGGCCCACTCCGACCTGGACGAGCGCCGCGAGCGAGAACATCCACACCAGGGTTCGATCGTCGCCGTGCACGCCCACCACTGCACCGTGCACCAGGCCCGCCGCCACCGACGCGCTGGCCGCCACCAGAATCCATCCCGGACGCGGGCCCCCGGGCCGGGAGACCGAACGGCGCGTTGATGTGTCGGAAGCAGGACGATCGGATTCTGGACGGACCAACACATCGACCACAACGGACCCCCTGGTTCGATGAACCCCCAGCGTATCCAGGACTCGGTTCAGAACTCCGGCAGAGTTCAGCTCTCGCGGGCGACCCGCCACGCGGAGAAGATCATGGGCAACTGCAACGGCAACCGGATCCAGGCCGCGGCAGACGAGTTGAGGGCTGACGGCGGCGCATCCGCGATGCCCCCGTCCAACGCCATCTGGATGTTGGCCGGATAGACCCCGATGAAGGTGACGAAGCACATCCAGGCGCCGACTTTACGGGTGGACGGAGCGAGCGTCATCGCCGCGCTGGCCAGCTCGACCACGCCCGACACATACGTGACAGTGCGCTTCGAAGCCGGCATCCACTTCGGCACGACTGCGTCGAAGAACGTCGGCGTGACGAAATGCATGATGCCCGGCACGCCAATCGTCGCTGCCAGCGCGACCGCGCGTCGATCCTTCGGGGCACGGAGTCCAGTCACCATCGGCACAGCGTCGCGAGTGACGGGTGTCGACGGCAACCTAGGGTGAACGACAACACCGGAGGACAGCAGTGACGCAGACCGAAGCACCCTCGACCGTGGTGGCCGCCTCAGCGGTCGGGGCGACAAAGATCTACGGCTCGGGTGACACCCAGGTCATCGCCCTCGACCACGTGTCGGCCGACTTCCAGCGCAGCCAGTTCACCGCCATCATGGGTCCCTCCGGCTCAGGAAAGTCCACGTTGATGCACTGCCTGGCCGGGCTCGACCGACTGTCTGAGGGTTCGGTGTACATCGGCGGGGTCGACCTCGCCACGCTCGACGAGAAGGCCCTCACTCAGCTCCGGCGCGATCAGATCGGCTTCATCTTCCAAGCCTTCAACCTGATCCCCACGCTGTCCGCGATCGAGAACATCACGCTGCCTATGGATCTCGGCAACAAGACTCCCGACAAGTCCTGGGTCGATCAGGTCGTCACCACCGTCGGCCTGGCCGACCGGCTCACCCACCGCCCATCGGAACTGTCGGGTGGCCAGCAGCAACGCGTTGCCGTGGCTCGGGCGCTCGCCAGCCGACCGCAGATCATCTTCGCCGATGAGCCCACCGGCAACCTGGACTCGCGCACCGGCACCGAGATCCTCACCTTCATGCGCGCCGCGGTCGACGAGCTGCGTCAGACCATCGTGATGGTCACCCACGATCCCAATGCCGCTGCGTTCGCCGACCGCGTGGTCTTCCTGGCCGACGGGTCGATCGTCGACGAGATGTACGAGCCGACCGCTGCGAGTGTGCTCGACAAGATGAAGGCCCTCGGAGACTGACTCCCCCGTCGTGGCCGGCTACTCGGGTACGCCCCTTCCCAAGAAGCTCGGCATCGTCGCCGGGTCGAAGCTCGCTCTGCTCGACGCGCCGCCCGGATTCATCGACTTGCTGGGCCCGCTGCCCGACAGAGTGAAGGTCCGGCGCACCGTGCGGGGCAAGTGCGACGTGATCGTGGCGTTCCTCACCGAACGACAGGTGTTCGAGAAGCGCATCTCGACGCTCGAACTGTTGGTGTTCCCCGCCGGTGGACTGTGGATTGCCTGGCCCAAACGGGCCAGCGGCGTGCCCACCGACATGACCGAGGACGTGGTGCGCGAGGTAGCCCTCCCCCGCGGGCTCGTCGACAACAAGGTGTGTGCCATCGACGACACCTGGTCGGGCCTCCGCCTCGTGTGGCGCCGCGACCGCCGCTGACGGGTTCGTTCGTTCATGGCCGCCTACAACGTTCGGGCGTCGTCGAAGCTCCAGTAGGCGTACATCTCGAGGACCTTGCCGTCGTCGTCGAACCGCATCGTGTCGATGATGTCGAGCTCCATGATCATGTCGCCGATGTGGGTGGTGACCGTCATCGGAAACGCTGCACGATCGCCGGCGACGCGGATGGGGCCGGTGAGGTTCAGCTGGAGCGAGTCGGCCATCTGGTGGGTGCCCTCGAAGAACGCCCGAAGCGCGTCGATACCTTCGTGGCGACCGCTTCCCACCGGGTCCTCGGCGATGGCGCCGGGAGCGAAGCAGGCGATGATGCCGTCGATGTCGCCCGCGGAGTGGCACCGGGTGTAGGTCTCGATGGTGGCTCGGATGGTTGCGGCGTCAGGCATGAGCCGACTGTACGCCGGGGCGGATCGCGGCGGTTGTCAGAAGAGCTGGGACCGCACAGTGTGCGCCAGTCGCTGATAGCCGGGCACTGCGTCGAGAGGCGTGTCGAGGTACAC
>JBBQLA010000383.1:0-3557 GCA_038327485.1 Acidimicrobiales bacterium | reverse complement strand
ACCGACCGAGGGCGCGTCCACCCAGCTCCTCCGCAACTGGGCGGTGCCGGGGATCGTCGTGACCGGAGTGATCGCGGCGTGCGTGATGCTGGCCCGACAGACCACCGGCCCTCTGAAGGCGGCGTTGCTGGGAGCCGCGGCCGGCACCACGTTCGGGGTCTCGTCCACGCTGATCAAGTCGTTCTCCTACCTCCTCGACCACGAGGGGGTGATCGCGATGTTGCAGCACTGGGAGCCCTACGCCCTGGGCGCCGTCGTGACCTTCGGGTTCTTGTCGGCGCAGAGCGCGTTCCAGGCCGGTGACCTGCGGGCCTCGCTCCCTGCACTCGAGGTGACCGAACCGATCGTGGCATCGACGTTGGGCGTGGTCCTCATGCACGAGCACCTGGGTGCCCACGGGCTGGGGTCCAAGGTCGTGATTGCCGCGTCGATCGTGGTCATGGGGTGGGCGGCCATCAACCTGGCCGAGTCGGCCGCGGTCGATCGCGAGGAGCGCACGGGCGACGTGGCCGCGGCCTTGGGGACGGATCACCATTGACGCCTCAGCGACTCCGCGACTAGAAAAGTAACGAATTTACAAGGATCGTCGAATAGGTCGGCTGATCTTGCAGAAGGTGAGGGAACGGTGGGATACCGGCCCTTCCTGCGGCGCCCCAGGATCCGGTGGCTCGATTCGCCCTCGAGCCGGGCCGGTGGCGCGCCGTTCACAGACTGTGCCGGCCCCCCTCCATGGGCCGGCACAGTCGCGTTCGGCATCACATCCCGACCGGCACGCTCGTAACCGGAGCGGCGTCGTGATCGCCGGCGCTCGTCGGCGCTTCATCGAGGCTGATCGGCTCATCCGGCGACTCGGATTCGGAGAACCCGATGCGGTCGTAGATCCGACGCATCCACTTCGGTGCCCACCAGTTCGCCTCGCCGGCCAGCTTCATGAATGCGGGAACGAGCGTGGCTCGAATCAGCGTGGCGTCCATCACCACCGCGAGCGTGAGCCCGAGGCCGAACAGCTTGATGAAGGAGATACCGGAAGTGGCGAAGGCCAGGAACGTCACTGCGAGCAACGCAGCAGCGGCGGTCACGATGCGCCCCGTGCGTTCGAGGCCGATGGCCACCGACGAGGTGTTGTCGCCGGTGCGGTCGTGCTCCTCCTTGATTCGGGACAGCAGGAACACCTCGTAGTCCATCGACAAGCCGAAGGCGATGCAGAACATGAGGATCGGGGTGGTCGTATCGGTGAGGCCGGTGGCGGTAAAGCCGAGGACACCGGCGCCGTGACCTTCTTGGAAGATCCACACCATGGCGCCGAAGGTGGCGGACAGCGACAACACGTTCAGCACGATCGCCTTGATGGGCACGAGGATCGAGCCGAACATCAGGAACAACAGCACGAACGTCGCAATGGCGATGATGCCCGCGGCCCAGGGCAGTCGGTCGCCGATCGACGCCTTGGTGTCGACGAGCGCAGCGGACTGTCCGCCGACGAGGGCCGGACCGACGCTCCTCGGCCCAACCTTGGCGGCGGCGGCCCGCAGATCGTGGACGAGCAACTCGGCCTGCGTCGAGATCGACTCGACGGCGGGAACCACGCTGAATCGAACGGCGCCACTCCCGTCGACCGCCCGGTACCCGGCGAGGCTGGGGTCGGCACCCAGCACCTTTCGCCCTCTGACGAAGCGTCCGGTCGGAGCGTCGACTCGTTCGGTGTTCTTCACCATCGACAACGCCTCGGCGAAAGTGTCGATCTGCGCGTCGGAGGGGTTGCTGGCCCGTAGTGCCACCACCGGCATGGCACTGGCCTCGCGAGAGCCGAACTCGGAGCCGATGCGCTCGGTGGTGATGCGAGCGGGGGTGTCCTTCGGCAGCACACGCTGGTCGGGCAGACCGAACTTCACCCCGAAGAACGGCGTGCCCAGGAACACCAGCAGCGCCACCACTGCTACGGAGGTGACCACCGGGCGGCGCATGACCGTCACCGCGATGGTGTGCCAGAGCCCCTCGCCCACCGGCTTGGGTTCGCTCTTCTTCCACAACCGCAGCGAGTCGACGCGAGTGCCCAACACCGCCATCAGCGCCGGGAGGGTGATGATCGACGAAGCCATCGCCACCAACGTGACCCCGACCCCGGCGTAGGCGAACGAGCGGAGGAAATAGAGCGGGAACACCAAGAGCGCTGACAGCGAGACGGCCACGGTCAGGGCGGAGACAGCGATGGTTCGTCCCGCGGTCTCGACCGTACGGATGATGGCGGCCTCGATTGATCGCCCGGCGCGCACCTCCTCTCTGAATCGCGACACGACGAACAACGAGTAGTCGATGGCCAGACCGAGACCCAGTGCGGTGACGAGGTTGATGGAGAACACCGAGACGTCGGTGAACAACGTGATCAACCACAGCGTGAAGAAGGTACCGAGCACGGACACGGCACCGACCACGAGCGGCAGGCCTGCGGCGAGGAGCCCGCCGAACACCAGCACGAGCAGCACCAAGGTGATGGGGACGGCGATGCTCTCGGCGCTGGTCAGGTCGCCTTCGATCTGGGTCGAGACCGACTGGAAGATCGGGGAGCGACCGCCGGAGCCGATGGTGATGGGGCCCCTCGTGCCGAGCAGTTCGTCGTTGAGGCGCTTGGCCGTTTCCTGCTGGGCGGTCTCGTCACCGGCGATCCGGGCCACGATGAGCGCAGCGGTGCCGTTGGTGGATCGCAGTTGCGGCACCCGGCTGAACGACCAGTAGGACACGACCTCCACGATGTCCGGGTCAGCTTTCAGGCGTGCCTCGACGTTGGTCGCAGCTGTGGCCACTGCGTCGCTGTCGACGGCCGGACTGGCAGTGGGATCGGTCGCAGTCACTGGCGCGCCGCCCGTGGCGTCGACCAGCAACACGTAGTTCGGGATACCGGTGTGGAAGGCCTCGTGCAAGGCCTGTTCGGCGCGCGAGGAATCCGCGTTGGGGTCGTCGAACCCACCACCGGACAGCCGATCGAACACGCCGCCGCCGAGGATGCCGGCGAGCGCAACGATCAGGAGGGAGCCCGCGAGTACTCCCTTGCGGCGTCGGACTGTGAAACTTCCCAGACGAGTGAACATCGATCCGGCCCTCGAACTCTGTAGGTTGGATTAACAGATGTACATGTACATACGTCAACCATGCGGAGGTCAAGATGTCACACGTCACACGTCCCCGCAGCGCCCGGGGTGAGGGCGACCGACTGCGTGACGACCTGATCGTGGCGGCACTGCGGCTGCTGTCCGCCGCGGGCGACCCTGAAGACGTGTCGATTCGCGCTGTCGCCAAGGCAGCGGGCGTGTCACCGACCGCCACGTACCGCCACTTCGCCGACCGCGACGCGCTGTTGGAAGCGGCATGCTCTCATTGCTTCGAGCTCTTCGCCGAACTCCTGAGCGACGCGTCGGCGGGCGCCACCGATCCGTTCGAACGACTGAAGCTCGCGGGCCGCGCCTACGTCGAGTACGCCCGTCAGGACGAGGGCCTGTACCGAGTCCTGTTCTCGAATCCGCTGCACATGGACAAGGACTTCACCGATCCCAGCCTCGACG
>JBBQLA010000382.1:0-3564 GCA_038327485.1 Acidimicrobiales bacterium | reverse complement strand
GGACTTGGTCTGCCCCCAGTGCGGTCATTCGAACCCGGCCGACGCCAACTTCTGCTCGGTGTGCGGAGCGGTGTTGATCTCCGAGGGTGATGAGTCGCGCACCGCAACGCATGCTGCGCTCGAGGTGCCCGAAGATGACGGCGCCATGCTGGTCGTGGTGCGGGGTGCCAATGCCGGGTCGCGTTACGCCATCGGCGCGGTGACCACCATCGGCCGCCACCCTGATTCCGATGTGTTCCTCGACGACGTCACGGTGTCGAGACGCCATTCCGAGATTCGGCGCAGCGCAGACGGTTATGAGATATCTGACGCTGGCTCGCTCAACGGCACCTACGTCAACGGTGAGCGCGTCGAATCGTCGGTGTTGCGTGAGGCGGATCAGTTGCAGGTGGGCAAGTTCAAGCTGGTCGTGGTCGGAGGTGGCGGTGGAGACGCCTGAGTCGCACCTGTCGATTGGCGAGGTGCTCTCGCTGCTCACCGGCGAGTTCCCCGACGTGACCATCTCGAAGATTCGGTTCCTCGAGAGCCAAGGTCTCATCGATCCCGAGCGCACCCCGTCGGGATATCGAAAGTTCTACGAGGCCGACATCGTCAAGCTGCGGTGGGTGTTGCGCCAACAACGCGACCACTTCCTGCCGCTCAAGGTCATCAAGGCCAAGCTCGACGACGGCACCGCTGACCTCGGCGACGACGCTTCAGCTGAGTTGAACCTGTTCTCCGGCCTCGACGCCGCCGGGGCACCTGCTGAGCCAGGTGAGCCGGTCGAAGTGGGCGCCGGAGCGGTCGTCCCCTCGGGGTCTGCGTCGGTGTCGGTGTCGAACGGAGCGTCCCGGCGGAGCGAGTCCGACGCCGCCGCATGGTTGGCAGCGCTGCAGGAGGCGCCCAAGGGAATGCCGCAGCCCGCCATTCCACCTCGCCCGCTGGACTCGCCGGTCGAGCGGGCCGCAGATCTTGCCGGTCACCGCTACAGCCTCACCGACCTGGCTGCAGAAGCCGGCGTCGAGGTCGAGCTCGTCGAGCAGTTGGTCACGTTCGGTCTGGTCGTGCACTCGCGCTTCGGTGGAGAGGATCATTACGACGAGTCGTCGCTCGAGGTGGTGCGCACCGCCGCTGGCTTCATCGATCGGGGCGTCGAGCCGCGGCACCTCCGGGCGTACAAGCTGGCTGCTGACCGCGAGTCGGGGTTGTTCGAGCAGCTCATTCTCCCGATGCTGCGCCAGCGCAACCCGCAGGCGCGGGCCGAGGCCGTCGAGGCGCTCGGCGTGCTCACCGAATTGGGCGAGTCGATGCGGCGGTCGCTGATCCGCCAGTCGCTCCGGAGCCATCTCGGCCCCCGATAGGCTGGCGTCGTGGAGGGTCGAGATCTGGTCGAGATGGAGCTGGTCGGGGTCCGAGTGGAACTCCCGTCCAACACTCCCATCGTGCTGTTGCGCGAGGTCGATGGTCAGCACCGCATGCTGTCGATCTTCATCGGCGGACCGGAAGCGACGGCCATCGCGTTCGCCATCGAAGGGGTCACGACGCCTCGTCCGCTCACCCACGATCTGCTCAAGAACGTGTTGGATTCACTGGCGGTGGCGGTCACGTCGGTCGTTGTCACCGAGTTGATCGACACCACCTACTACGCCGAGCTCAACCTGCTGGGCTTCGGCGAGAACTACGTGGTGTCGGCCCGTCCCTCCGATGCAGTCGCCTTGGCATCTCGGATCGGATGTCCGATCATGGCCACTGAGTCGATCTTGCAGGACGCCGGCTTCATCGAGGCCGATGAGTTGGCCGACGAGGTCGAAGCGCCCGTTCCCGACGAGGTGGTCGAGGAATTCAAGCAGTTCATCGACAACGTGAATCCCGAGGACTTCGCGTCCTGAGCGTGTTTGCGGCATTCGCGCGGAGAGCGCGAGCATCGTTGCCTTCCGCGCGGACCGCAGCTACTGTCACGCCGCTGTAGTTACCCCGATGTGATCCGGGACCGTGCGCCTACACTTGGCCACGATCTCAGTCCCCATCCTCAAGATTCGAACCAAGTGGAGAGTTCTCATGACCGAAGGATTCAGCGGACGTCGCACCGCCGAGATCGTGGGGATCACGTACCGTCAGCTCGACTATTGGGCTCGCACTGACCTGATCCGTCCGACGCTGGTCGATGCGGCCGGGAGTGGGAGCCGGCGGTTGTACACCTACCGCGATCTACTCGAGCTCAAGGTCGTCAAGAGCTTGCTCGACTCAGGCATCAAGCTGGAGCAGGTCCGTCAGGTCTTCGAGTTCGTTCGGACCCAGCTGGGTGGCGACGTGGCCACGGCCAACATCGTGATCAACGGACGTCGTTCGGTGCTGGTCCAGACCGGCGAGGAATTGCTCGACGCGCTGAAGGCCGGGCAAGGCGTGCTGGCGGTGTTGCCGCTCGGTTCGGTGAAGAACGAGCTCGACGCCAAGATCGTCGAGCTGCGTCCCGCCACGATCGAGGTCGACGTCTCGGCGCCGGTCGCCGACCTCGCGCTCTGACGTTCGATGTGACTGACAACCGACGTTCGCCGCTCGACGCGGTTCATCGCTCGCTCGGAGCCAAGATGGTTCTGTTCGGCGGGTGGGACATGCCGTTGTCCTATGACGCCGGCACGATCGCAGAGCACATCGCCTGCCGCAACGGTGCGGTCGTCTTCGATGTCAGCCATCTCGGCACGGTGCGAGTGGTCGGACCCGACGCCTATCGGCTGCTGCAGGCTGCGTTGACCAACGATCTGGCCAAGATCGAGCCGGGCCGATGCCAGTACACCCACCTGCTGTCCGAGGACGGGTCGGTGCTCGACGACATCATCGTCTGGTGGATCGATCCCGAACGGTTTGACGTCATGCCCAACGCGTCGAACACGTCGCGAGTGATCGCGGCGTTGGGCGGGCCGTCGGTAGCGACCGACGTGACTGCTGAGCGCGCGATCCTGGCAGTCCAGGGGCCGATGGCTCGAACCATGCTGGCTTCCGTCATGCCCGAGGCCGCGGCGGTCGGGCGATTCCGGGTCATCCGTTTCGACTTCGATGGCGCCGAGTGCCTCGCGGCCGGTACCGGTTACACCGGCGAGGACGGTGTCGAGCTGGCAGTGCCGGCCGAACGGGCTGGTGATGTGTGGCGTGCCGTGACGAGTCAGGGTGTCGATCCCGCCGGCCTCGGCGCACGGGACACGCTTCGCCTGGAGGCCGCCCTGCCGCTCCACGGGCAGGAGCTGGGCCCAGGCATCACCACGCTCAATGCTGGTCTCGGCTGGGTGGTGTCGTGGACCAAGGGTGACTTCGTCGGTCGAGCAGCGCTCGAAGCGCAACGCGATGCCGGCGTCGCGCCGGTGCTGGTCGGCCTGTCTGTTGCCGGTCGCCGGCCGCCGCGCTCGCATCAGCCGGTGCTTCGCGACGGGGTGTCGGTGGGTGAGACATCGAGCGGCAACTTCAGCCCGATGCTCGGCCACGGGATCGCGCTGGCGTTCGTCGATCCGTCGGTGTCGGTGGGTGACGTGCTGCAGATCGACGCGCGGGGATCGATGCTCGAGGCCACGGTGGTCCAGACTCCGTTCGTCG
>JBBQLA010000381.1:0-3588 GCA_038327485.1 Acidimicrobiales bacterium | reverse complement strand
GCCCACCGGAGGCACCCCACAGGGGCGCCTCGTTGCGCATCGTTCGACCTGAGACACCGGTACACCATGGGCCGGAGCCTGGTGCCGTGGACAGGTGGGGACCCGGAGGTGCCCGCTTTCAGTTCAGTTGTTGCCCGGTAGGGTACCAGCCGTCGCCGCCACGACACCATTGTGTCGGGTGCGGCCACGTGTCGAGTAGAGACGGCCGAGCACAAGAACGCCCGAGTGAACGCCCCGAAGTGAAGGTGGAGCAGCAATGAGTTTGTGGACCCCCGATGGTGAACGTGCAGTCGGACGCGAACCAGCGACCCGAGACGCCGCGCCGGCTGCCGCAGCCCGGCCCCAACTTCCGCCCGAGATCGAGGCCGAATTGGCTGCCCTCGGACCGGAGGAACGGGCCCAGGCCGAGGCCATGTTGGCCGAGATGGCCGAAACCCAGGAGCGGTTGGCTCAGACGCCGGCGTCCGACGTGATCGCCAACCACCTGATGGGCTTCTACGAGCTGGCGGCGATCCACCTGCAGCAGGACCCACCCCACTTCGCCGAGGCGTCGGTCGCCATCGACGGACTGAGGCTCGTGCTCGACGGTCTGGGCGATCGGCTGGGCGAGCACGCGGTGGTGCTGACCCAGGCGCTCCAGCAGATCCAGATGGCCTTCGTGTCGCTCAAAGCGGAGTTCGTCGAACCCGAGGTGCTGGGCGACCTGCCCTGACCTAGAGCCGCCCTGCGGCCGACGCCGCGTCGAGCGTGGCGTCGAGGTGACGCTCGATGATGTCGAGCCCGGCGTCCCAGAATCCGGGGTCGGCGAGGTCGACGCCCACGATCTTGCCCAGCTCCTCGGGCGACCGTGAGCCGCCGGCCGCCAGCAGCTCGAGATAGGCCGGCACGAAGTCGTGGCCCTCGGCCTCGTAGCGGGCGTAGACCGACAGGGCCAGGAGTTGTCCGTACGCGTAGGCGTACACGTAACCCGGCGTGTGGATGAAGTGCGGGATGTAGCTCCACCACGACTTGTAACCGTCGCTCACGCGAACCGAGTCGCCGAGCATCTCGGTCTGGGTGTCGGTCCACAACTCGCCGAACCGCTCAACAGAGATCTCACCCACGTCACGACGCTCGGTGTGCGCCGCGCCCTCGAACCGGCACATGGCCACCTGACGAAAGACTGTTGCGATCTCGCCCTCGAGGTGCTCGGCCAACAATGCCAAGCGATCGCCCGCGTCATCGGTGGCGTCGAGCAGCCGACCGAAGGTCACGGTCTCGCCGAACACCGAGGCCGTCTCGGCCAGCGTCAACGGGGTCGACTGCTGGAACACGCCCTGCGGCCGAGACAGGTAGGCGTGCACGCCGTGACCGAGCTCGTGGGCCAACGTCAGCACGTCGCGACGCTTCGACGTCCAGTTCAACAGCAGGTACGGGTGGTGCGACGGCACCGTGTAGGCGCAGAACGCTCCCCCGCGCTTGGCCGGACGAACCGGTGCGTCGATCCACGGCTGGTCGAGGAACTCGCGAACGACGTCGGCCATCTCGCCGGAGAAGCTCCCATACGCGTCCACGACGATGTCGCAGCCGGCCTGCCAGTCGAAGCTGGCGGTGTCGGTGGCAACCGAGGCGTACCGGTCGAAGTCGTCGAGCCCACCGAGACCCAGCAACTTCGCCTTGGCCGTGTACCAGCGCTGCGGAATCGAGTACCGGCCGACGACCGCCTCGATCAACGCGTCGACCGAGGCATCGGACGCTTCGTTGGACAGGTTCCGCGAGCTGATCCACGTGGGATAGGTGCGAAGACGATCGTCGGTGGCGTGATCGGCCAACAAGGTGTTGTAGATGAACGCTCGCGTCCGTAGACCGGGCTGCAGTCCTTCGGTCACCGCGGCGGCGGCGGCGCGACGGTGGTCGTGATCGGGATGGTCGAGGGTCGACAGCACCTGCTCGAGCGACGTGGTGTCGCCGTCGAGGGTCACCTCGATGGCCGAGGCCAACTCGTCGAAGAGGCGGGTCCACGCGCTCGAACCTGATGGGGCTTTCTCGGTGAGGATGATCTCCTCCGGCTCGGTCAACAGGTGGGGTCGGTAGCGACGAACGCTGCGCAAGTGATGTGCAGCGAAGGCCAGCGACTCCTTCGACAGCAACTCGTCGACGCGTTCATCGGGCAATGCGGCCCACTCGAGATCGACGAAGACGAGGCGGGTGGCGATGGCGGTGGACCGCTCCTCGACCCTCATCATCAACGCGGCGATCTCGGGATCGGAGGTGTCGACGGCAAAGCGGAGCCCGGTGTAGTTGCCGGCACGCCCGAGGGTGTCGTAGAGCTCGGCCAGCGTGCCGTAGAGCTCGGCGAGGCCGTCGGGTGCGATGGTGGCGAGCGTGCCTCGGGCAAGCTCGATCTCGTCGGCCAAGGACTCGGCCCGGGCCATCAACGCATCGACGCCGGCGGGGCCGGGTTCGGGCAGGAGCGTGTCGAGATCCCAGGCGACGGCATCGACAGCAGGAATGGTGGTGTCGGTCATGGTGAAAGCCTAGGCAGGCTCCACCCCGACTCCTTCCCACCGGCCCATGCGTCCGGCCCCCACGTCGAATCGCACCGGGGTGCCGACGACGATGTCACGAGTGCCGTCCGCGATGGCGGTGCAGTGGAACGGGATCTCCTGGCCGGATTCGGACACGATCACACCCCAACCGACGGGCTCGTCGAAGCTCGACACGACCCCCCGCCATGACCATTCCACGATGATCGGCGGCGTGCCCAGCGAGTTGTGGCTGGCGCGATCGTGACTGGCCGACTCACCCATGGATCAGTGGACGATCTTGCTCAGCGGGAGCTCGATGATGCCAGTGGCTCCGGCGTCCTTCAACTCGGGAATCAAGATGTTGATGTCCGACTTCGACACCACCGTTTCGACCGCGAACCCGTCGTGGCCGTACAGCTCGTTGACCGTGGGCGTCTTGAGCGCCGGGAGCTTGGCGATCACCGCGTCGAGGTGCTCCGACGCAACGTTCAGCTTCATCAGCACTTTACCGCGAGCTTCGAGCACGCCTTGCAAGAGCGTCATCAGCTGTTCCATGGCGTGACGCTTGGTGTCATCGGCGAATGACTCGGGGTTGGCGACGACCTCGGTGTAGCTGGTGAGGATCGTGTCGATGACGCGCAGTCCGGCGGCGCGCAGGGCGGAGCCGGTCTCGGTGATGTCGACGACCACGTCGACGATGTCGGGCACCTTGGCCTCGGTCGCGCCGTAGCTCAGGCGGATGTCG
The DNA here is from genome assembly GCA_038327485.1 of Acidimicrobiales bacterium. GTDB lineage: Bacteria > Actinomycetota > Acidimicrobiia > Acidimicrobiales > Microtrichaceae > JBBQLA01. The sequence continues at coordinate 336 of JBBQLA010000381.1, read as the reverse complement.
GCGCTCACGCCCCGCTCGGCGAAGTATCGCTCCGTCAAGTTGGGATACTCGGAGCTGACACGGACACCGTCGGGCAGGTCGGCCACGCTCTGCCACGGGCTGTCGGCCGGCACCGCCACCACGATGCGCACCGGGCTCGACGTGGCCTTGGAATAGGCCAACTCCCCCAGGCTTTCCACCTTGGAGCTGGTCTCCTCGACCCAGTCGCGGCCGCAGATCCCGATGTCGAACAGCCCCTCGGCCACGTAGCCCGAGATCTCCTGGGGGCGCAAGATACGGACCGACTCGATACGAGGATCGGAGACGGTGGCCTTGTAGGTCACGGCGGAGTCGCGC
>JBBQLA010000380.1:0-3604 GCA_038327485.1 Acidimicrobiales bacterium | reverse complement strand
GGGTCTGCTCCCCCCGGCTGGTCATCGTGTCGGTCACGACGCCAGCATACCCTGAATTGAGTATTTGAGGGAAATGCTCTGGTGGTCTAGAGTGCTTCTTGACGCCGGAGGCACCGATGACATCGAGCTCGACGAGCAACCCCCTCGACCGCAAGATCCCGACCCGCCGAATCTCCTTCGAGGAGTCTCTGCGCGATCTGCCCAAGCACTTCGCAGCTGACGACGACCTGATCCTCAGCCACCTCGCCGCCATGCTCTCGGCGGTGTTCCCCGATGGCGAGGACTTCTTCGTGCGGTCGGTCCGCCACTTCCGGGACCAGATCACCGATCCCGAGCTCAAGCGTCAGGTGGCCGGCTTCATCGGCCAGGAGGCCATGCACGGGCGCGAGCACCGAGCCCTGAACGACCGCCTCGACCAGCTCGGCTATCCGACCAAGCGATACGAGCGGCTGACGAAGCGGGGTCTCGCCATCCGCGGGCGCATCGTTTCGCCCAAGGCCAACCTGGCACTCACCGCTGCGCTCGAGCACTTCACTGCGACGCTGGCCGAGGTGCTGCTGTCCGACCCGGTGGTCCGCTCCCAGTTCGGCTCGGACGAGCTTCGTGACCTGTTTCTGTGGCACGCGCTCGAGGAGTGCGAACACAAGGCGGTCGCCTTCGACGTGTACCGGGCGATCAATGGTGGCGAGCGGCTGCGGGTCAACACCATGAAGGTGCTGCGCTACGCCTTCGTTCTCGGCATGGGCATCCAGGTCGGCATCTCCCTGCTGGGCGATCGCGAGACCTACCGGCACGGCAAGCTGCGTAGGAGCATCGCGAATCTGCGCACCTCGCCGCTCTTCCAGCGCACGGTGTGGGACCAGCTGAGCGACTACAACCGACCTGACTTCCATCCCGACGACCGCGACACCCTCGAACTGGTGCAGCACTGGCGGGCCGAGTTGTTCGGCGAATCCGGAACCCTCACCGGCCTGCTGGTCACCTCGGGTTCGGCGGACTGATGAGCGGACCAGCGGTCGAACATCTCGACGTGCTGATCGTCGGAGCGGGGCTCTCCGGCATCGGGGCCGGTCACTTCATCCAGACGGAGTGCCCGTGGGCCAGCTACGCCATTCTCGAGTCGCGCGGCGCCATCGGGGGCACGTGGGACCTCTTTCGCTATCCAGGCATCCGTTCGGACTCCGACATGTTCACGCTGGGCTACTCGTTCCGGCCGTGGACCGGTGAGAAGGCGATCGCCGATGGGCACTCGATCCTGGAGTACATCAAGGACACCGCATCCGAGGAAGGCATCGACCGAAACATCCGGTTCCATCACCGCATCCTGTCGGCTGACTGGTTGACCGAGGACGCGTTGTGGCGGGTCACTGCCGAGCGGACCGATCCCGACCGCCCCGACGCCGGGGCCGAGATGGTCGAGCTCACATGTGGCTTCCTGTTCTCGTGCAGTGGCTACTACCGCTACGACCACGGCTACACCCCCGACTTCGAGGGTCTCGACCGATTCACCGGCACCCTCGTGCACCCACAGCACTGGCCCGAGGATCTCGACTACGCCGGCAAGCAGGTCGTCGTGATCGGCAGTGGGGCGACCGCCATCACGTTGATCCCGTCCATGGCCCGCACCGCCGGCCACGTGACCATGCTGCAACGGTCTCCGACCTACATCGCCACGTTGCCGGCCAAGAACCCCCTCGCCAACCTGATGCGCCGAGTGCTGCCCAGTCGGTGGTCCGGCCCGTCCATCCGTTGGTTCAACGCGCTGATGACGCAAGGCTCGTTTCAGCTCAGCCGCAGACGTCCCGAACTGGTCAAGCGTGTCCTCCGCAAGGGCGTGCAGAGCCAGCTGCCGAAGGGTTACGACGTCGATTCGCATTTCACGCCCAGGTACGAACCGTGGGATCAGCGTCTCTGCGTGGTGCCCGATGGTGACCTGTTCAAGGCGATCCGAGCCGGCACCGCCTCGGTCGTGACCGACCGAATCTCGACCTTCACCGAGAGCGGTCTGCTGCTGGAGTCAGGGACCGAACTCCCCGCCGACATCATCATCACGGCGACCGGTCTCGAGCTGTTGTTCATCGGCGGCATCGTGCTGACGGTCGACGGTGAGAAAGTCGATGTCTCCACCAAGCTGACCTACAAGGGAATGATGTTGGAGGGTGTGCCCAACATGGCCTTGGCGGTCGGATACACCAACGCGTCGTGGACGCTGAAGTGTGACCTGACCTGCGACTAAGTGTGTCGGTTGCTCAACCATCTGCATGCCACCGGACAACGGCAGTGCACGCCGGTCAACTCCGATGTCGGGGCGGTCGCGACGGGTCCGATGCTCGGGCTGTCGTCGGGCTACGTGCAGCGCTCAGCTGATCTGCTGCCCAAGCAAGGAACGAAATTCCCGTGGCAGGTTCACCAGAGCTACCTGCGTGACTACCGTGCGCTGAAGCGCAGCGACATCGACGACGGCACCATGATCTTCTCCAACACGTCGCCGACCACCAACATCACCGCCGGGAGCAACCCATGAAGGACTTCGACGGGCGCATCGCCGCCGTGACCGGCGCCGGGTCGGGCATCGGCCGCGCCTTGGCTCAGGAGCTGGCTCGACGGGGCGCCCACCTCGCGTTGGCCGACGTCGACGAGGTCGGCCTGGCAGAGACCGTCACCTTGTGCGAAGGCTCGGCAGTGAAGGTCACCTCGCAACGCGTCGACGTCGCCGAACGCGACGCCGTCGAGGCGTGGGCCGATCAGGTCTCCGCCGAGCACGGCTCGGTCAATCTCATCTTCAACAACGCAGGAGTCGCGCTCGGCGCCACCATCGCCGCCATGTCCTACGACGACTTCGAGTGGCTGATGAACATCAACTTCTGGGGGGTGGTCTACGGGACCAAGGCATTCCTGCCGCACCTCGAGGCGTCGGGCGAGGGCCATGTCATCAACCTGTCGAGTGTGTTCGGCCTGCTCAGCATCCCGTCGCAGTCCGCGTACAACGCTGCCAAGTTCGGGGTGCGCGGCTTCACCGACGCGTTGCGCATGGAGCTCGAGATCGCCGGCTCGTGCGTCTCGTCGACGACCGTGCATCCGGGTGGCATCAAGACGAACATTGCCCGCAGGGCTCGTATGGACGACAGCGTCGCGCCGTTCGGCACAACGGCCGGTTCGGTGGGCAGGGACTTCGACAAGATCGCCAGGACCAGCCCGGCCAGGGCCGCACGACAGATCCTGTCCGCGGTCGAACACGACAAGCGCCGAGCGTTGATCGGTCCTGACGCAGTGGTGCTCGACCTGCTGTCGCGGCTCCCGGCGGGGCTGTATCAGCGGGTGCTGGTGGCCGGCGCCAAGCGTCGCGGCTGATCAGGTCGGAGCCGAGACCGACCCGAAGGAGACGACTCGGTTTCGTCCATCGTCCTTGGCTTGACGCAATGCCGCGTCGGCTCGCTCGACCACGTCGTCGAAGGACTCGGTATCCGAGGACTGCGCCACGCCGAAGCTGGCGGTCACCACTGCTGACTGGCCCACCATGGAGCCGAGCGCCAAGTTGGTGCGCACGCGATCCATGGCCTCGACGGCGAGTCGGGTATCGCAGCCGGGGAGGACGATCACGAAC
>JBBQLA010000379.1:0-3606 GCA_038327485.1 Acidimicrobiales bacterium | reverse complement strand
TATCGGCCAACCCGTTCGAGAGCCGCGGGACCACGATCATGGTGTTGGGCATCCTGTCGCTCGTCGGCTGCGCCATCCTCGGCCCGGTTGCATGGGTGATGGGCAACGGCGTCAAGAAGGACGCGGAGGGCGCTGGCTATCCGGAACCTGGCAACTCCAAGGCCGGCCGCATCTGCGGAATCGTCGGGACCTGTTTGGCAGTCGTGGGCATCGTGGCCTGGATCCTGATCGCTGTGGTCTTCGCGACCGCAGCGACTCGCTTCCCCACCACGGTGCCGCGCTGACTCGGGCAGGTCTGCCGTATGACGCGTCGAGGCCCGGGGCGAACCCCGGGCCTCGATCAGTTCTGGTGACAGCTCCCGAGGGAGCGTCGGCTACTTCTTGACCACGTAGGTCTTGCCGATCTTGTCGTAGAGGTCCTGTTGCTTGGGGTCCTGCAGCAGCAGCACCAGGTTGTAGATCGCCAGGCCGAGCGCAGCCAGACCAGCGAGGACACGGCCGGCACCGATGGGAAGGATCGCAACAGCAGCCAACGCGCCGTCGAGCACCCACCGCATGACTGCAGCGTTCATGTCAGGTGCGGAGCCGTCGTGTTTGACGACCTTGAGGCCGAACACCATCTTCCCCGGAGTGGCGGCCATGAAAGCCGTGAAGCCGACGTAGTAGGCGCCACTGATCACAACACTGAGCAGGCCATACAGGATGTACTTTCCCGCGCCCGGCGAGCAGTCATAGTTCCCGTTGAAGATCGAGCCGGCACAGTCGTTCGCGCTGACGGTCAGCAGAATGGCGGCAAGGATCGCGTTGACGATGCCCAGTGCGACGGCGTCGATGATGCGAGCAACGATTCGCTTCCACGGCTCATCCTGATATGCGTTGATCTCCGGGATGAACCGGCCACTCGCCCCGGGGTTGTACGGCTGGAAGCCACCGGGGAAACCGCTACCGCCGGGCGGCGGCGGGGGTGGCGTGTAGCCGCCACCCGGAGGTGGAGGAGGTGGCGTGAAGCCACCGCCGGGCGGGGGAGGAGGTGGTGGGGGCGTCCCGCCGGGAGGCGGGGGCGGGTAGTTCGGGTCGCTCATCGACTCTCCTTGGATCACCCAGGTCGGGTAGATCCTGACGCTAGCGAGTGGGTCCTCACGATTGGCGCTTATCGGCACGCGTCGGCCAACGACCTGAGCGCGTCAACATCGAGATGGTGGCGCCGGGTCGATACGCTCGCCGCCATGGCCGAACCTGATCCGACCCTCTTCGACAAAGTTGTCAACCTCTGCAAGCGCCGCGGCTTCGTGTTTCCGTCGGCGGAGATCTATGGCGGATTCCGCTCCACCTACGACTACGGGCCGATCGGCGTGCTGCTGTTGCGCAACGTGAAAGACGCCTGGTGGCGGTCAATGGTGCAACTGCGCCACGACGTGGTCGGCCTCGACGCCGCCATCCTCGGCCCACCGCAGATCTGGGAGGCCTCGGGTCACCTCGCCAACTTCACCGACCCGCTCGTCGACTGCACCAACTGCCAGTCGCGCTGGCGTCTCGACAAGCTCGACGACCCCAACACCTGCCCCAACTGCGGGGCCGTCGGCAAGTTCACCGAGCCTCGCGCCTTCAACCTCATGTTCAAGACCCACGCGGGGCCGGTGGAGGACTCGGGTGCCGTGGCGTACCTGCGTCCCGAGACAGCGCAGGGCATGTTCATCAATTTCTCCAACGTGCTGAACACGTCCCGCAAGAAGCCGCCGTTCGGTATCGCTCAGGTCGGCAAGTCGTTCCGCAACGAGATCACACCCGGCAACTTCGTGTTCCGTACCCGCGAGTTCGAGCAGATGGAGATGGAGTTCTTCGTCCCGCCCGACGAAGCGCAGCACTGGTACGAGTACTGGTGTGCCACCCGGCTGCAGTGGTACCTCGATCACGGCATGCCGGCCGACCAGATTCGGTTGCGGGCCCACGACGCCGATGAGCTGTCGCACTACAGCTCGGGCACCTCGGACGTGGAGTACTTGTACCCGTGGGGATGGGACGAGCTTGAAGGCATCGCCAATCGCGGCAACTTCGATCTGACTGCTCACTCGAACGCGTCGGGCGAGAAGCTCGATTTCTTCGACCAGGCCACCAACGAGCGCTACATCCCCCATGTGATCGAACCCGCCGCCGGCGCGACGCGCACCGCTATGGCGTTCCTCATGGCGGCCTACGACGAGGAGGAGGTTCGGGGCGAGATGCGCACCGTGCTGCGGTTCCACCCTCGCATCGCGCCGTACAAGGCGGCGATCCTGCCGCTGTCGAAGAAGCCGGAGCTCACCGGGCCGGCCACCGAGCTGTTCCGTACGTTGGCGCACCACTTCATGTGTGACTACGACGAAACCCAGGCGATCGGACGGCGCTACCGCCGCCAGGACGAACTGGGCACCCCGTTCTGCATCACCTACGACTTCGACAGCGTCGACGATCAGGCGGTGACCGTCCGCGACCGCGACACCATGGAACAGGAACGAGTTCCCGTGGCCGGCCTCGTGGAGTACCTGGCCGCACGCCTGGCATGACGGCGTGGTTCGACGCCAACCGGGCCTGGTGGAACGAGCGCACACCGCTGCACGTCAACGGCGATTTCTACGAGGTCGACGCGTTCCTCGGCGGCCGTTCCGCCCTACGCAACTTCGAACTCGTCGAGCTCGGCGATGTCACCGGCAAGACGTTGTGTCACCCCCAGTGCCACTTCGGTCTCGACACGTTGAGCTGGGCCGAGAAGGTGCGGCAGTGTCGGGTCTCGACTTCTCGAGCGAAGCGGTCGACGCGGCAACGGCGTTGGCCGAACGAGCCGGTATCGACGCCACCTTCGTCTGCTCGGACGTCTACGACGCTCCCGCGGCGTTCGACGGCGCCCAGTTCGACATCGTCTACACGGGGCTCGGAGCCATCAACTGGTTGCCTGACATTGACCGCTGGGCCCACACCATGGCGGCGCTGTGTCGGCCGGGCGGCACCTTCTACCTCGTGGAGTTCCATCCGATCTCGAACAGCCTCGACGACGAATCTCCGATCGCTGACGGACCGCGCATCGCGCATTCGATGGGCAAGGTGTGGCACGACGAGGTGCTCCAGGGTTCCTACGGGGCACAGGAAGCCACGACCGAGCACAACGAGACGTGGGAGCGCATCTGGTCGATGGGCGAGGTGATCTCCGCCGTCGCTGCGGCGGGCTTCGTCATCGAGTTCCTGCACGAGTTCGACCACACGCTCTACCCGCAGTTCGGGTGGCTGGTCGAGCACGGCCGGCGCTACGACCTGCCGCTGGGCGTGCCGAGCTTTCCGATGATGTATTCGCTTCGTGCCCGGCGCGTCTGATCGGCGAGGCTGAGCCTCATGTCGAGCATCGTCGTCTCCGATCTCGAGTACGCACCACCCGGCGGTGAGCCGCTGTTCTTCGACGTGAGCTTCGGGGTCAAGCCGGGCGAGCATGCCGCGTTGGTCGGCGCCAACGGGGTCGGCAAGAGCACCATTCTGCGGATCCTGGCCGCGGAACTCGACGCCGATGCAGGGGAGTTCGCGCTGGGTGGGAGCTTCTTGGCCATGTCGCAGGACGACGGCATGAGCCGGCCCGAGGCC
>JBBQLA010000378.1:0-3612 GCA_038327485.1 Acidimicrobiales bacterium | reverse complement strand
CATCTACGTGCGCGGTGCCGACAACGACCCCGCCAACCCCACCTCACCGGGCGAGCGCTTCGGGTTCGTCTACGAGATCAACTACCTCCGGTGCATTCACTGCGACCTGTGTGTCGAGGCGTGTCCGACCGAGGCCATCACCGAGACGAAGCTCTTCGAGTTCAGCTTCACCGACCGCGCTGATGCGATCTACACCAAGGCCGAGTTGGTCGTCGACGACGACGGCAAACCGCAGCAGCTCCCGTGGGAGGACTGGCGCGAAGGCGACGACGAGCACACCTCGGCGTGGATGCGCGCCACCTCGCCCGGCGGATCCGCCGAGTTCGAAGGCATCATCGCCTGGTCGAGCGAGCTGGGGTACGGCACCCGCGCCGCGGAGGTCAGCCAAGCACTCGAATTCGTCGAGCCCGAGCCGGTCGCCATCGACGACGGCCACGACGCTCACGGTGGAGGGCACCACTGATGTTGCTCGCAACCACCCTCGTCGAACGTGGCGTCTTCATCATCGCCGGAGCCATCTGCGTGCTCGGTGCCCTCGGCGTCGTCGTGTTGTCGAACCCGGTGCACAACGCGCTCTCGCTGGTGGCGACCCTGTTCGGCGTCGCAGTGATCTTCGTGTCCCAGCAGGCCTACTTCCTGGCCGTCATCCAAGTGATCGTCTACGCCGGCGCCATCGTCGTGCTGTTCCTCTTCGTGATCATGCTGCTGGGAGTCGACAAGTCCGAGGGGCTCGGGCGAGAACGCCGAATCTGGGTTCGCCCTGCGGCCGGGGTCATCGGAGCCGGTATCACTGTGTTGGTGTTGGTCGGTGCGCTGGTCGGCACCTCCGAGGTCACCGGCACCCACTCATCGTTGGGCAAGCTCGACCCCAACCACGACATCTCCACCATCGGCAAGGCGCTGTTCACGCGCTACGTCTACGCCTTCGAGATCACGTCGGTCCTGCTGACGATCGCGGTCATCGGTGCGGTGATGCTGTCCCGCAAGCCCATCGGCGGCGCCATCGATCTCGAGGAACTGCCGCCGGCTCCGGCCGACGAGTGGGACGACGATTTCGACGAATTCGAGGACGGCGAATTCGATGATTCCGGTCGCGACGATTCCAACCGTGACACCGACGACGCGACCGAGGTGGCAGGCGCATGAGCCAGACCGCATACCTGGTGCTCGGCGCGGTGATCTTCTCGATCGGGGCGGTCGGCTTGCTGATCCGACGCAACCCGCTGGTCATGTTCATGTGCGTCGAGCTCATGCTCAACGCGGTCAACATCACGTTCGTGAGCTTCAGCAAGTCCTTGAACGATGTCGGCGGCCAGGTCGTCGTGTTCTTCGTGATGGTGGTCGCTGCGGCCGAGGTGGTCGTGGGGCTCGCCATCATCATGGCCATCATGCGGCGCCGTCAGGGTGCCAGCGCCGACGACCTCACGATGTTGAGGGGCTGACTCGATGGACAAGCTGCTCTGGCTCATCCCTGCTCTGCCTCTGGTGGGGTTCCTCGTATTGATTCCGTTCGGCCGCAAGCTGGGCGAGCGCTCCGGGTGGCTCGCCACGGGCATGGTCGCAGCGAGCTTCGCGGTGGTGGTCGCCACGTTCGTCGACCTGCTGTCGAAGACCGCCGACGAGCGGCGCCTCACCCAGTCGCTGTTCACCTGGATCCCTGCCGGCAACTTCAAGGTCGGCTTCGGCTTCCTGGCCGACCCGCTGAGCATCGTCATGTGCCTGTTCATCACGGGCGTCGGCGCACTGATCCACCTGTACGCCATCGGGTACATGCACGGCGACGAGAAGTTCCCGAAGTTCTTCCTCTACCTCAACCTCTTCATCTTCTCGATGCTGATGTTGGTGCTCGGCGACAACCTGCTGATCACCTTCCTCGGTTGGGAAGGCGTCGGTGCGTGCTCGTACTTCCTCATCTCGTTCTGGCACACCGATCCGGCCAACGCCTCGGCCGGCAAGAAAGCCTTCATCACCAACCGCATCGGTGACTGGGGCTTCATGGTCGGGACGTTCCTGATGTGGACCACCGTCGGCTCCATCAACTACCTCGACATCAAGTCGGCCGCGGACGCCGGCACCATCGTCGGCGGCACCGCCATCGCCCTCGGCCTGCTGTTCCTGGTGGCCGCCGCGGGCAAGTCGGCTCAGCTCCCGCTGTTCGTGTGGCTGCCCGACGCCATGGCGGGCCCGACCCCGGTCTCCGCGCTGATCCACGCGGCCACGATGGTGACCTCGGGCGTCTACCTGCTCGTGCGACTCAACCCGGTGCTGTTGCACGCCGCGTGGGCCAACGACGTGATCGCCTGGCTCGGCGCCATCACAGCGCTGGTGGCCGCGACGATCGCTATCAGTCAGACCGACATCAAGAAGGTGTTGGCCTACTCGACGGTCAGCCAGCTCGGCTACCTGTTCCTCGCCGTCGGCACGGGCCACTATGTCGCCGCCATCTTCCACATGGTCACCCACGCCTTCTTCAAGGCGCTGCTGTTCTTGGGTTCCGGCTCGGTGATCAACGGCATGGAGCACGACCAGGACATGCGCCACTACGGCAACCTGCGCAAGTACATGCCGATCACGGCCGGCACGTTCATCGTCGGTTGGTTGGCCATCGCGGGGGTCCCCCCGTTCTCGGGGTTCTGGTCGAAGGACGAGATCCTGGGCGGCGTGTGGACGTGGCACGGCGGCTCGATCGCCGCCCGCTCCCTGTGGCTGATCGGCCTGATCACCGCACTGATCACGGCCTTCTACATGACCCGCCAGGTGATCATGACGTTCTTCGGCGAGGAGAAATGGCGCTCGATCGGCGCAGGTGAGCACGCCGCTGACGAACTCGTGCTCGACGAACACGACACCGGCGATCCAGCCCTCGACGCGCTCGCACATCACGGACTCACGGCGGATCACACCCCGCACGAATCGCCGTGGACCATGACGACTCCGCTGGTGGCGTTGGCCGGTCTCGCGCTCGTCGGTGGTGTGATCAACTTGCCGTTCGGTTCGCTCGACTTCCTGACCAAGTGGCTCGAGCCCGTCTTGTCGGGCGAGTCGGAGGGCCCCAACGGGATCCGCATCGCGGAGCTGGCTGCCGTCGCGGTGGTCGTGGGGCTGATCGGCATCGCCGGTGCCGTTGCGCTGTACAGCCGACACATGGGCGATCCCGACCTGGTCGAGCAGGACGTCTTCGCCAAGGGCTGGTACATCAATTCCAGCATCGCCTGGTTCACGGGCGGTCCCGGCCGCAAGCTGTTCGACGGCATGGCCTGGTTCGACCGGACGATCATCGACGGTGCGGTGAACGGTGTCGCCACCGGCGTCAACGTGGTGGGAACACAACTCCGCAAGACGCAGAATGGTCAGGTCCGCGGGTATGCGCTCGGTCTGGCGGCCGGAGCAGTGCTGCTCCTCGGCTACTTCGTGACCAGGATGGGGATCTGATGTTGACCTGGATGGTGCTCGTCCCGGCCATCGGGGCCCTCGTCGTCACCCTGCTGCCGAGCAGTCGCCCCGGGCTGCACAAGCAGGTCGCGTTGCTGTTCTCCGGCGTGAGTGGTGCCATCAGCATCTCGATGCTGGCCCAGTTCCACACCCACACCGCCGGCTTCCAGTTCGTCCAGA
>JBBQLA010000377.1:0-3618 GCA_038327485.1 Acidimicrobiales bacterium | reverse complement strand
CAGCGCTGTGGTGATGTCGGTGGCCAGCAGGATGTCGTCGAGGAGGGCCTCCACCCGCCGGGCGCTGCGCAGGATGGCCGGAGCCAGCTCTTGAGCCTCGGCGGCGTCGGCGTGGACCAGCTCCTCGGCGACACGACGGTGCGACAGGTTCGTCTGACTGACGGAACGGTCCTCGAGGCATCGGTCGTGGTGGCCGGCATCGGCGTCATCCCGTCGGTCGGATGGTTGACCGATTCCGGGCTCGACATCACCAACGGCGTCCTGTGCGACGAGCGGCTCGTCGTGGCGCCGGGTATCTCTGCGATCGGTGACGTCGCCAGATGGCCCAACCCGTCCTACGGCGGCGAGCTCATGCGTATCGAGCAGTGGGAGAACGCCGTGGAGCAAGGGTCGTACGTCGCTCGGCGAATCGTGAACGACAGCATCGTGAGCGACGGCACCCAGTTCGAGCCGCATCGTTCGATCCCGTGGTTCTGGTCGGACCAGTACGACCGCAAGCTGCAGCTGGCGGGTCGCGTCGCACCCGATGACGAGATCGCCATCGTCGAAGGATCATTCGAGGAACGACGCTTCGTAGCGCTGTTCGGTCGAGGCGATCAGTGCACGGCGGTGCTGGGCGTCAACCGTCCGCGCCATGTGATCGGCATCCGGATGAAGCTCGACGTCGGTCCGTTGTCGTTCGACGAGGCCAGATCGCAGTTTCTGTGACCGCGACCTCGATCCTGTTGCTTGTGGCGTGCGGCCTGGCGGTCGGTGACTGGATCGCCGTCGGGACCAACAACAAGCGGGCCGAGTACTTCCTCAAGCCGGCCACCATGGTGCCGCTCATCATCGCCGCGGCGACTGCCCACGCGACCGAGTCGGACATGCGCGTCTGGTTCACCATCGCGCTGATGAGCTCGCTCGTCGGCGACGTGTTCCTGATGCTGACGGACGAGGAGAAGTTCTTCGTACCCGGACTGGGCAGCTTCCTGCTCGGCCACATTGCCTACGTGGTCGGCCTGCTGGTCGGGGGCGTGAGCGCCATCACGCTCGTGGTCGGCGTGGTCGGCGTGGTGATCCTCATCGCGTTGGTGGCGCCGCGGATCGTCGCGGGTGCGATCAATCGGGATCGTCGCCTGGGTCTACCGGTGCTGGCCTACATGCTCATCATCTCGACCATGGTGGCGTGCGCCATCGGCTCCGGTGTGCCGCTGGCGATCCTGGGGGCCGTGCTGTTCTACGGCTCGGACTTCGCCATCGGATGGTCGCGATTCGTCTCGGAGTTCCGGGGGGCTCGCATGGTGATCATCATCACCTACCACTCGGCGCAGGTGCTGCTGGTGGCGTCACTCCTGAGCAACCACTGATCGCTTCGGCGATCAGCTCCGCCTCACCCCCAGTGATGGATGAAGCATCGCTGGTCGAGGGTGCCGGGCGACCACCAGCCCCACGTCCCCAACGCCAGATGTCGGGTGTGCTCTGTCCAACGGATGCAGTCGGGGCGAGCCACTCGCCGCACCACCTGCCGCACTCCGCTCTCGTGCACCACGTAGCCGGCCCACACACCGGGGTAGTCCTTGGTCGAGCCGATCTCGCTCCATGGAACACCGGCAACCACCCGGTGTCGGTTCCGATGGGTGTGGCCCGAAGCGCCGATGACGTCGGGGTTGGCACGTCGCACCGACCGGAGGAACCGCTTCGCGATGGGCGACGGAATCCCGCGAGGGATGTAGGTCGGGATCGCCAGCGTCTGGGGCTGATGATGCACGAGCAGCATGGCTGCGGCGGCCGCCTCGGCGACGGCGTCACAGGTGGCGGCTCGGTGCGGTGACCACAGGCCGATGTTGACGGTGTCGACCGACGAGTCGATGAGCACCAGGCGCAGCCCGTCGAGGTCGATCGACGTCACATCGCGATACAACGACAGTCCGAGGCGTGGCGCTTCGACGAACGGGTCGATCGTGGCCAAGTGACTGCGGTCGTGGTTGCCGCAGATCATGTCGACCGGCAGTGGCGCGTCGGTGAACACGTCACCGGCGAGCGCCCAGGTGTGCGGATGGCTGACGTGGACGATGTCGCCCTTCAGTACCAGTCGTTCCGCGCCCCATCGCACGGCGTCATCGAGCGCCGCAGTGGCGCACCTCACAGGGTGCGCCACGTTGCGTGCGACGTCCTCGATCCGCTCGGGCGCGTTGCCGAACCGGCGAGTTCCCAGGTGCAGGTCGTTCATGGTGGCGAATCGGGCCAACTCTCGTCCGGGCAACTCCTCCAACGTGGAGACCACGAGCTCGGCGACGGCCCGGTCGTTCACCTCGACTCGAACCGTGATGGTGGTGTTCGCCTCGAGCTCGTCGAGGTCGATAGCGCCCGGACAGCCGTCCGTCTCGATCTCGATCGACCGCCGTCCCGTCGGGCCGTCCCATCGAAATCGCGCCAAGCCCGGTCCCAGCGTTCCCCACGTGATCTGCGCAGTGGTGTCCTCGACAGCGAACACCTCGAGCCGGCCCGGCCCGCGGCTCATGTCGGGGTCGTCATGTGAGCGCTGTCACGAGAGCGAGTCGGACACCGAGCTGCGAACCCGTTCGACCAGGGCCGCGTGCACCCGAACGATCTCGAGGTGCTGGGCGAGGGTGGCCTTGGCCTGCGGGATCTGGTGAGTCTCGAAGAACTCCAACACGTTGGTCGTGCTGTCGGGTTCGTAGAGCGAGCGGACGCCCGACACCATGCGAACGATGCTGTTCGAGGGGAATCGCTCCAGCAGTTCGGCCCAGTGAGCGGCAACGAACTGCCAGGCGGCGGCGCCGTTGATGGCATTGCCCATGGCCAGCGACAGTTGGTACGGCGCGTCCTGGGTGCGAATCTCGGTGGTTGCCAGCGTGAGGAATTCGGCGGCCGCGGCCGGGTCGTTGAACCGAGTGAGCGCGTTGAGGTAGAGCCGCTCGTCCTGCGGCGTCGACGCATCGCGGTACGACGCCAAGAAGCGGTGGAACGTGGCCAGGTCGCCGTGGGTGGCGACGACGTCGATCGACGCCGATCGCAATTCGGGGTCGACGCCTGTGGGATCTGCGACCCAGTCCAGGGAACGTTCGATCACCGACTGGTCCGCGCCGGCCGAACCGGCGAGGCGCCAGAGGATGCCCGCCACTTCCGGGTCGATCTCGGTGATCGACGCCAGCAGCGATCCGGTCAACGAGCGGGTGAACTCGGCGACAGCGTCGCGATGATCAGCGCCCCCCAGCCGTCGGAGCGAAGTGACCAGCCCTGCGATGCTCCTCCACACCGACGCCGAGGTGTCGGCCGCGAGCGCACGGGTCGCAGTGATGGCATCGGCGAGCTCGGCGCGGTCACCGAGGACCAACGCCCACGCGTCGTCGAGTAGAACGAAGCGCTCCAGTGCGCCGAGTCGATCGACGTGGGCCAGCAACTGGTCGCGGGGGCCGGCGGGGAGGCTCGACCGGTAGAAGCCCACACCGTCGGCATTGGGTTGAATGGGCATCGGCAGGACGCCCAGCGACACCGGCTCGGGGCCGAGCAACACCCGATGGGTCACGTCGTCGCCGTCGCGGAGGATCACCGGAATCGTCCAGGTTCCGTCGAGGGTGTTGTCGACTCCGGCGAACGACATGCGGCTCTGCG
>JBBQLA010000376.1:0-3618 GCA_038327485.1 Acidimicrobiales bacterium | reverse complement strand
CACCGTCGTGGGCCATGGGCGAGCGAACCCCACCGGCCAGCTCGACGAATCCGACATCGGGCGCCCGTCCCGGCCACGAGCTGGACACCTCCGAGGCCAGCGTGGGCAGTTCGATGACATCGAGGCCGAGTGCGTCGGCGGCCATCGGGGGCGCCATCGGCGTGGGATACCAGCGGTGTTCGGGACACACGTCGAACGGGCGGGAGCGGGTGGCCGAGGCCAACAGGTCGGCGTCGGTCGAGTCGTCGCCGGGATCGAAGGACTGCGCCGGCTTGCGGGCGGCCACATCGAGGGAGAGGTCGCGCCGCATGATCGATGCGGCTTCGAAGGTCACCCACGTCTTGCCCACCTCGGTGCCGGTGCCGGCCACCACGATCAGTAGTCGGGGTCGAGTCGGCTCACTCATCGAAGTCCACTCCGATCTCGTGAAACGCATCGGTCAGGCGACCGAGTTGTTCGGGCGTGTGTGTCGCCGAGATGGCCACGCGGAGTCGACAGGTACCCGGCGCCACCGTCGGCGGGCGGATCGCCGGCACCAGCAAACCGCGGTCGAGGAGTTGTCGCGACACCGCCATCGAACGCTCCTCGTCGCCCAGTAACACCGGGATGATCGGCGAAGGGTGACCGCGACGCACCAGGTCGATGTTCGCTCGAAGCCGCTCGATCAACGCGGTGCCTTCGTCCGAGTGCAGCACCTCGAGCGCCGCCAGCGCGGCTGCCGCCGACGGTGGGGCCAGGGCGGTGGTGAAGATGAACGATCGTGCGGTGTTGGTGCACAGGTCGATGACGGCGCGGTCGGCGGCCACGAATCCACCTTGCGCGCCGAGCGTCTTCGACAACGTGCCGACGATGATCGCTCCTGCTGGAGCGGCGGGGCCGAGCAACGCGTGGGCCTCGTCGACCACCAGCAGTGCGTCGCGTTGGTGGCACACCGCGGCAAGGTCGTCCAGGGGTGCCAGGTCGCCGTCCATCGAGAACACTGCGTCGCTCACCACGATGGCGGGCCGGTCGGCCGCTGCCAACAGAGCGTCGACCGCCGCCACGTCGCAATGGGGGTACACCGCAACCTCCGCTCGGGCGAGGCGGGCGCCGTCGATGATCGACGCGTGGTTCAACTGGTCGGAACAGATGAGCGCGCCCGTCGGCCCGGCGGCGCGGCTCAACGCGTCGAGCACTCCGAGGTTGGCCTGGTACCCGGTCGAGAAGAGCAGCGCGGCGTCGCGGTCACACCACTGGGCCAGAGCGGCTTCGAGGTCGTCGTGCACCTGGCGTCCGCCGACGATGAGGCGCGCTGCGGTGGCACCTGTGCCCGACCGGCCGGCTTCGTCGCGGGCCGCGGCGACGACCTTGGGGTGGCGGCTCAAGCCGAGGTAGTCGTTGGAGGCGAACTCGACGGGAGCGCGCGCCGGGTCGGCGGCGGACTTGTCGAGCGTGCGGACTGAGCGCCACTGGCCCCGGGCCTCGATGGCCTCCAGCGAATCGGTGATCCGAGCGTTCCAGGTCATGTGGCGGCGGTCTCGATCGAACGCGCCAGCACGTCGACGATGCGCTCGACCTCGTCAGATGTGGTGGTGAGCATCGGCACTGCGGTCACCACGTCGCCCAGCGGACGGATGAGCACTCCTTGGTCAACGCACGCCGCACTGACCCGACGACCCCAGCGCATGCCCTCGTTCGGAGGGTCCAGTTCGACGCCGATCATGAGTCCCTGTTGACGCACGTCGCGCACCTGCGGCAACGGCGCGATCCGCGACTCCAACATCGTGGCGAACTCGGCGGCTCGGGCTTCGACGTTGGCCAGCACGTCCCACTCGTCGATCAGTTCGAGGTGCCGCAACGCCACTGCCGCGGCCAGAGCATTCCCGGCGTAGGAGTGGCCGTGGTACAGCGTGTTCGGGCCGAGGTCGGCACCGAGGAACGCGTCGTAGACCCGACGGTTGGCGGCGGTGGCGGACATGGCCAGGTAGCCGCCGGTGATGCCCTTGCCGATCGTGACGATGTCCGGCTGGATCTCGCACCGCTCCGACGCGAACAGGGTGCCGGTGCGACCGAACCCCACCGCCACCTCGTCGCAGATCAACAGCACATCGTGACGACGACAGGCGTCGGCCAGCGCAGCGAATTCGCCGGATGGCCGCACGTGGATCCCCGCAGCGCCCTGCACCAACGGCTCGACGATGACCGCAGCGAGCCGGTCGGCGTGCTGCGCGATGAGGTCGCAGGCGACCGCGACGCACGTCGGATCATCGAACCCGGGAGCGCGAACGGCGGTGAACAGCAGCGGGTCGAAGATGTCGGTCCCGAAGCCGCCGGCCCCGACCGCCAACGAGCCGATGGTGTCGCCGTGGTATGCGCCACCGAACGCCAGGTAGGTGGTGCGGCCGGTCACCCCCTGGTTGGTCCAGAACTGGAAGGCCATCTTGAGGGCCTGTTCGACCGCTGCGGCGCCGTCTGCTGCGAACAACAGGTGCGGGTCGTCGATCGGCAGCTTCGGAGCGAGCGCCTCGGCCAACCGGATGGTGGCGACGTTGCCGTGACCCAACATCGTGGAGTGCGCCACCCGATCGACCTGATCGCGCAGGGCCTGGTCGAGCTCGGCGACGTGGTGGCCCAGCGTCATCATCCACACCGACGAGATGGCGTCGAGGTAGCGCTTGCCGCGTACGTCGATGAGTTCGCGGCCTTCGCCGCGCTCCACGATGATCGGGGTGTTGTCGGGGTAGGTCGACATCTGGGTGAAGCCGTGCCACACCACTGCGGCGTCGCGCCGCACCCACGCCTCGTGCTCGTCCAATTCACCCATCACGGGACGAACGGTATCCTCCGACCCGTGCACGAACTTCTCCACGCCGCTCGGGTGACGCTGCTCGACGAGTCATCCACCCTCACGATCGACGAGTTGGCCGCCCTTGCCGCGCTCCCGGCGAGTGAGCTCGGCGCCCTGTGTGAGCTGGCTCACGAGGTCCGGTTGGCCCGCTGCGGCGACGTGGTCGAAGTCGAAGGCATCATCTCGGCCAAGACCGGCGGCTGTCCCGAGGACTGCCAGTTCTGCTCGCAGTCGGCGCAGTTCGACACTCCGGTGATGGCCACCCCGTTTCTCGACACCGACGACGTGTTGCGGGCCGCCAAGGAGACCGCGGATCTCGGGGCGACCGAGTTCTGCATCGTGCTGGCCGTTCGCGGGCCCGACGAGGCGACCATGTTGCGACTGCTCGAGCTGACCCCGCTGGTGAAGGCCGAGACCGGACTCGATGTGGCGGTGTCGGCGGGGATCCTCGAACGCGACCAGGCTCGGCGCCTGTCCGAAGGCGGTGTGCACCGCTACAACCACAACCTCGAGACGGCCAAGAGCTTCTTCCCCGAGATCGTGACGACCCACTCGTGGGAGGAGCGATGGGACACCTGCGAGCTGGTCAACGAGTTCGGCATGGAGCTGTGCTGCGGCGTGCTGCTGGGCATGGGTGAGAGCGACGCTCAGCGCATCGAGCTGCTCGGCCAGTTGCAGGAGTTGGCGCCGGCCGAGGGGCCGGTCAATTTCTTGAACCCGCGGCCGGGTACGCCGTTGGCGTTGCGCGCGCTGACCCCGGCCAAGGACGCGCTGAAGTGGATCGCTCTGTT
>JBBQLA010000375.1:0-3619 GCA_038327485.1 Acidimicrobiales bacterium | reverse complement strand
AATGCCTCGTGCGCGGCGCGGGCCCGGCCGGCTGGACTTCGGGGGCGGGAGCGGCGAGGCGAGGTGGGGTCGGTCACGGAGCGACGGTAGCGTTGTGCCCCATGGACGCGGACCGGATCACGGCCGAGCTCGGCGTCTCACCCGAGGTCATCGGGGGACGCCGACAGTGGTGGCTCCGCGGAGCACCCCAGGACCGACACGAGCTCGCGCTCTCGCTGGGGCTGGTCGAAGCACGCCGAGTACTGCAACTGCGACGTCCGCTCCCGCTGGAGGAGACGACCGAAGTCGCAGTGCGTCCGTTCGACCCGGCGATCGACACCGACCGATGGCTCGAGGTGAACGCCGCAGCCTTCACGCACCACCCTGACCAGGGACAGTGGACCGAGGCCGACCTCAACGCACGGTTGGCGGCGGACTGGTTCGACCCCTTGGGCTTCCTCGTCCACGATGGCACCGACGGCGTGCTCGACGGGTTCTGCTGGACAAAAGTGCACCCGACATCGTCGCCTCCGCTCGGTGAGATCTACGTGATCGGAATCCACCCCGACGCCGGCGGTCGAGGCCTGGGACGCAAGCTGACCATCGCGGGGCTCGACGATCTGGCCGAACGACGCGGACTGCACGTGGCGATGTTGTATGTGGAGTCCGACAACGATCGAGCCCGCGAGATGTACCGGGCGCTCGACTTCCGGCTGCATCACGACGACGTCGCCTACGAGTCGGCATGAGCCTGTACGACCTGACCCGCAACGAGCTCGGGACGTTCCTCACCGACCAGCCCCGCTTCCGCGTCGACCAGGTGTGGCGGGCGCTGCACGTGGAGTTCCGTCGTCCCGATGAGATGACCAACGTCCCGATCGACCTCCGTCGCCAGCTCGACGCAGATCTCGGCTCGTCACTGGGTGAAATGGAGCGGTCGACGACCGACGATGGCGACACCACCAAGTTCCTGTGGAGCATCGACGGCGGTCACGCCATCGAGACGGTGCTGATGCTGTATCCCGATCGAGCCACCGTGTGCGTGTCCACCCAGGCCGGGTGCGCCATGGCCTGCGACTTCTGCGCCACCGGCCAAGCGGGCTTCGATCGCCAGCTCACCGTCGGCGAGATCGTCGAACAGGTGCTGCGCGCTGCCGCTGTCGCCGGTCGAGATCCACGGGGCGCCCGCCGGGTGTCCAACATCGTGTTCATTGGGATGGGAGAACCGCTCGCCAACTACAACGCCACCTGGAGCGCGGTCGAGCGGCTGCAGGGCGACGTCGGGATCTCCGCCCGGCACCTCACCATCTCGACCGTCGGCGTGGTGCCGGGGATCAAGCGGCTGGCGACCGAATCACTCCCGGTCAACCTGGCGGTGTCACTGCACGCTGCCAACGACGAACTGCGCGACGAGATGATCCCCATCAACCGTCGCTATCCCCTCGACGTCCTCGCCGAGGCATGTCGGGAGTACCTCGCCGCCAAGGGTCGGCGCCTGTCGTTCGAGTGGGCCATGATCGACGGGGTCAACGACCGCGACATCGACGCCGACGAGCTGGCCGCGTACGCCAGCTCGCTGAGGGCACACGTCAACCTCATTCCGCTCAACTCCACCCCGGGGTACCCCGTTCGCGGGTCCGCGCCGGAGCGCATCCGGCAGTTCCGTGACCGACTGCTGGCCGCCGACTGCAACGCCACCATCCGTGCAACGCGCGGCAACGAGATCGACGCAGCGTGCGGGCAGCTGAGAGCCAATCACGAGATCTCGGCCGCCGTCGCGCCGCCCCGCCGTCGCCGCTGACAAACTGAAGGACTCATGAACCCGTTCACCACCCATTCCGAGGACCCGTGGTTCCGCGTCGGATCAGTCGATGTCACGACATCGGTCTTCGCTGCGGGCATCGGCGTGCTCTCGATGTTCCTGTGGGCAATCAGCCAGGAGCTGTTCGCTGTTCCGCTGGTCCTCGATCACCCCGACGTTGCCAGTGGCCAGATCTGGCGGGTCGTGACCTACCCGCTGGTCAACCAACCCAGCATCTTCCCGGCCATCAGCATCGCCATGTTGCTGCTGGTGGGCAGCCAGATCGAGCGCGTGCTCGGGCGACTTCGCTACCTGTACCTCCTGCTCGCCGTCATCATCGTCCCCGGCATCATCGGCGGCCTGCTCCTGCCCGGCTTCCCGGCCCCCGCCGTCGTGTACGGCGTGGACTACCTGGTCGGTGGGTTGTTCGTGGTGTTCGTTCTCATCAACCCCACCGCCCGATCGTTCTTCAACATCCCGTTGTGGGTGATCGTGGCGGTCTTCGAAGGAATCCTGCTGTTGCAGCTCCTCGCGGACCGGTCCTGGGCGCTGATCGTCTTCGATCTGGCCTCGCTCGGCACCGCGGCGATCATGGCTCGCTCGTTCGGGCTGACCGAGTTCACGCAGATTCCCCGGATCCCGTTGCCCGCCTTCATCACCGGCGACCCGTACCAGAAGGCCAACCGCAACCGAGAGCGCACCCAGAAGAAGGCGCGCAAGCAGCGGGGCCCGGCCGCGGTCGTGCCCATTCGCGGCGGCATCGATGCCGACGACATCCTCCGCCAGGCCGACCTCGACATGCTGCTCGACAAGATCAGCGCCACCGGCCTCGACAGCCTCACCGCAGATGAACGCAAGCGCCTCGAGCGCCACAGCAAACGGGGCCGATAGCCGCTCAGGCGCGAATCAATTGCGGGCACCGGCCCACCCGCGGCAGGATGCCGACATGGCAACCGAGATCAAGGGCATCGCAGGACTTCAGGAGCTGGTTGGGCAGCATCTCGGCTACAGCGACTACCTCGAGATCACCCAGGAACGCGTCAACGCGTTCGCCGACGCGACCGGTGACCACCAGTGGATCCACGTTGATCCCGAGCGAGCCAAGGACGGACCCTTCGGTGGCACCATCGCCCACGGGTACCTGACCCTGTCGATCGGTCCGATGTTGGCCCCGCAGGTGTCGTACGTGTCCGGCCTGAGCATGGGCGTGAACTACGGATGCGGCAAGGTGCGCTTCCCGTCACCGGTGCCGGTCGGCTCGAAGCTCCGCCTCGGCATGGAGGTCAAGGAGGTCGACGTGATCGCTCCCGGCCAGGCCCAGATCACGTACCTCTACACCTTCGAGGTCGAAGGCTCGACCAAGCCGTCGTGCGTGGCCGAGGTGATCATCCACGCCTACGAGTGATCATCAGAACGCCGGGATGACCTGCTCGCCCACCAGGGTGAGCGTCTCCAACGTCGGGAAGTCGGCGATCCAGGGAACCACTCCCCCGAGTCCCTCGACCTGATACGCCTCGAGACGCTCGCACACCTGCTCCGGCGTGCCGACCAGGTTGCCTGCGCTCCACGATTCGAAGGGTTCACCCCAGAAGCTGCGGGTCTCCCCGCCGATCTCGGCTTCGGTCTCACGAACGAAGATTTCCGGTGACCACGTGAGGGTGATCTCGTCACGATCGCGCCCGACCTCGTCACAGTGCTTCCACAACACGTCGCGCTTGTGGGTCCATTCGTCGAGCTTGCCGCCGAAGTTGGCGTGCGTCGCGTGCCGGGCCACCACCCGAAGCGTCAACTGCTCGCCACCCCCACCGATCCAGATGGGCGGGTGCGGAGTCTGCAGCG
>JBBQLA010000374.1:0-3627 GCA_038327485.1 Acidimicrobiales bacterium | reverse complement strand
CGAGTTGGCGGCCGGCGCTCCGGCCTTCACCATCGAGTCCGCCGATACCGCTGGCCCGGCTCGGATCATCCGAGGCTCCTTCGAGATGCCGAACTACCTCCAAGGCGATGGTGGTCCCGGATCGGTGATGAACAACGACAGCGACCCGATGGGGATCCCGGGCCGCAACGGCTCGATGTCCGATGCCTTCACCTGTGTGATGCCGGCGGCCGCGAAGGCCGACTCGCCGGTTCCCGTGGTGCTCTACGGCCATGGCCTGCTCGGGAGTCGGTCCGAGGTGCTGAACATCGGCGTCACCGGGTCGGCAGCAGGGGTCGGGTTCTGCGCCGTCGACTACCTGGGCATGAGCACGGCCGACGTGCCGTCGGTGCTCAGCCAGTTCAGCGACCTCACGAGGTTCCGAGCGACCGCCGATCGGCTCCAACAGGGCCACCTCGGAGTGCTGCTCCTCGGCCGATTGCTGGCCAGCCCTGCCGGGTTCGGAACCGACGCGGCGTTTCGTGACGACTCGGGTCGTTCGGTGATCGACCCCAAGCGACTGTCGCTGCTGGGCGCCAGTCAGGGAGGCATCCTCGGAGGGGTCGCGTCGGCGCTCACCAACGACTGGAGCCGAGTGATCCTTGCGGTCGGAGGGATGGGCTACAACCTGCTGCTCGGCCGCAGCGTCGACTTCGACAAGTTCCTCGTGCCGTTCGTCAAGAACTATCCCGGCGCGCTCGATCGGGCTCTGGCTCTCGAGCTCATCGAGCAACTCTGGCAGCGAGGCGAGAACACCGGGTACGCCCAGCACCTGACCAAAGATCCCTACGACACGCGGTCGGGGCCGTCGACGGTGTTGCAGCTGGAGGCCTTCGGCGATCATCAGGTCGCCAACGTGGCGACCGAGAAGTTGGCTCGCACCTTGGGCATCGGGCGACGAGCCCCGACCTTGGCGGCCGGACGATCGAGCGACGCCGATCCGTTCTTCGGGATCGATCCGATTCCATCCTTGCCCTCGAGTGGTTCGGGGCTGGTGGTGTGGGACTTCGACACGCCGACCCCACCGGCGTCGGACACGCCCAACCGGGCCGGCGACGACCCGCACGGCAAGTTGAGTGACGTCCCGCAGGCGCTGGCGATGGTGCTGGCGTTCATCGAGCCGGACGGCAAGATCACCGACGTGTGTGGTGGCGAGCCGTGCCACACCGCCGGCTGAGGCTCGGAGGGAATTCCCAGCTTGGGCAGTGACACTGTCGACTCGATGACCGTGATCGCGCCAACCGACTCGCTCACGCCCGACTCGCTCCCGCCCGACTCGGCAGTGCGGCTGCGCCGGTGGATGTCGCGGTGGCCCGAGGTGGTCGTGACGCTGTCGTCGCTGTTGCTGTTCGGGTGGAACTTGTCGCGGAACGGCACGGGCAATGCGTTCTATGCAGCGTCGGTCCGCTCGATGAGCAGGAGTTGGTCGAACTTCTTCTACGCCTCGCTCGATCCGGGCGGGTGGATCACTGTCGACAAGCCGCCCGCCGCGTTGTGGCTGCAGTCGCTGTCGGTGAGGATCTTCGGTTACGGGTCGTGGTCGCTGCTGCTACCCGGCGTGGTGTGCGGCGCTGCGGCGGTGTGGGTGTTGATGGTCACGGTTCGTCGACCGTGGGGTCGCACGGCCGGGTTGGTCTCGGGGATCGCGTTGGCGGTGACGCCGGTGATCGTGGCGACGTCGCGTTCGAACAATCCCGATATC
Organism: Acidimicrobiales bacterium; assembly: GCA_038327485.1. Classification (GTDB taxonomy): domain Bacteria; phylum Actinomycetota; class Acidimicrobiia; order Acidimicrobiales; family Microtrichaceae; genus JBBQLA01. Next base: position 1,907 of record JBBQLA010000374.1, on the reverse strand, counting down.
ACCCTGGTGTTGACGGTCGTCTTGGCGGGGTGGGCCACCATGCGAGGCATCGAGGACGGTCGCACCCGGTGGATGGTGCTGGCCGGTCTGTTCTGTGGGATCGGGTTCCTCACCAAGTTGCTGGCGGCCGGACTGGTCATGCCTGGGCTGTGGGGCGCCTACCTCTTGGCGGCGCCCGGTTCGTGGAAGCGGCGAGCGATGCAGTCCTTCGCCGGCGCGGTGGTGTTCTTCGCGGTGTGTGTGGTTTGGGTCGGAGCGGTGGACGTGCGTCCGGTGGCGGATCGTCCATGGGTCGGCGGGAGCGCAGACGGATCCGCCCGGGATCTGGTGTTCGGGTACAACGGTTTCGGTCGGGTCACCGGCGCGGCCGAGGGTCCCGCCGGTGGGGGAGGCTTTGGCGGCAACCGGATCGACGGGGGCAGCGGCGCGTTCGGTGCCGGTGGGTTCGGTGGTGGTGCCACCGGCATCAACCAGTTCGGTGGATCGACCGGTGTGCTGCGACTGTTCAACGCGGGGATGGGCGACCAGGTGATGTGGCTGTTCCCGGTGGCGATAGTGGCGGCAGCGGCGGCCATCGCCTCAGCCATTCGTCGCCGGCGACGAGATGTCCAACTCGGAGCAGCGGTGATGTGGGTGGGCTGGACCATCGTGGTCTACGCGCTGTTCTCCTTCGCCGGCGGCATCTTCCACAACTACTACGTGTCGCTCCTTGCCCCGGCGCTCGCCGCGTTGGTCGGGATCGGCGCGGAGTTGGCTCGTCGGGCGGGTCGGTGGGGATGGTGCACGGCGGCGGCAACGCTGACGGGCACCGCGGTGTTGCAGGTGGTGCTCATGAATCGAGTCGACGCCGAGACGTGGTTGCGCGCGCTCGTGCCGATCGGGGTGGCAACGGCCGTTGTCGGAGTAGTGGTCGGAGCGGTGTCGACGGCACCACGACGGGCGGTTCTCGGCTCGCTCGGCGCTGGTGGCGTGATGTTGTTGGTGGCACCGGTCGCGTGGTCAGTGGCCGGGGTTCGAACACCGCAGAGCTCGACGTTTCCGGACGCCCGTCCGGTGGCCGAGCACGCTCGTAGCGGAATCGGGGGAGTCGGGGGTCCTCCCGCTGGCTTTGGTGGTTCTCCGAGAGGTGGAGGCCCGTTCGGTGGGGGCAGTCTGCCTGCATCGGAGTTGAGGTGGCTGAGGAGCCAACGCCACGGCGAGACGTGGATCGTCGGAGTGGCGAGTTCGATGGAGGCCGACGCGGCGATCATCGCGGGGGAGGACGTGGTGGCGCTCGGCGGTTTCACTGGTGGCGACAACTCTGCATCGCCGGCCAACGTGGCTCGGCTGATCGCAGGGGACAAGCTTCGGTTCCTGGCGGTGGCCGGTCGGGGCGGGTTCGGCGGATTCGCCGGCGGAGGGCTGTCCGGCGCGGTGAGGAGCACTTGTGTCGAGGTGCCGGCGAGCAACTGGGGTGGAACGGCGCCGTCGAGTGGGGTCTACGACTGCCGCGGAAAGGCCGCAGCGCTGAAGTCGGCGCGCCCCTCGACTCGGCGCGTGACTGACCCGTTCGGCGGCACCGAGCCGGTCGGTCCGGCTGGCAGTGGGCTCGCCGGTGGTACGCCGAAGTGATTTCGCAGGCCTCGGAGGCGAGCCGGTAGGGTGCTCTGCCCTGGCCCCCATCGTCTAGTGGCCTAGGACACCACCCTCTCAAGGTGGCGGCACGGGTTCGAATCCCGTTGGGGGTACTCTCGAAAGCCCTGCATTTGCAGGGCTTTCTGCGCGTCTGGGGAGATGTCGAGAGTGGTCTCCGACGCGCGAACCCGCGAAAAACCCGCGACCGGCGCGGGTTCGGCTGATTCGTTCGCCGCCGTGCGGAGTTCGGTTACGAAGTCATCGAGTTTGTCGGCGATCAGCTGATCCCGGTC
>JBBQLA010000373.1:0-3634 GCA_038327485.1 Acidimicrobiales bacterium | reverse complement strand
TGTGCTGGTGCTGGTCGATGTGCTGGTGCTGGTCGACGTCGTGGTGCTCGAGGGCGTTCCGGTCAACGAGATGGAGGTCGACTCGGTGAACTTGCCGCCGAGGGTGACCAGCGTCTGCGACCAACGAGCATCGAACACCGTTCCGGCCGGGATGATGACTGCGCCGCTCACGGTCGCGCTGACCGGACCGACTCCGGTGACGGCGAGGAAGAAGTCCTGTCCGGGGTGCACCGTGGTGATCGTCACACCATTCGAGTCGACCGCGTGCGCCGGGCCGGAAACGATGATCTGCAGCGGTCCGGCGTCGATTCCGCTCACGTGGAACGGGCCCGCCGTCGTGCCGTCTTCGCCTGTGGTCGGGCCGCTGACCGTCAACGACGGGGTGAAACCGGGATCGGGCCAGGAGGGGAGCGCGGCGAGGATCGCGCTGTAGTTGGCGGTGATGACGGCGTCGTTGTTGCTCTGATCAAGGACGAACCCGTCGCTGATGTGCCACAGGGCCGCCTGGATACCGGCGATCTTCTGGTTCTGCGTGCCGGTCACCACTGACGGAGCGTTGGCGATGATGGCGCGGATCTTGGCCCACTGCGTTGGCGAGAGTGCCGGCACTGCGGCGTCGGGCGTGACCTCGCCAATGATGCCGCCGTCAGGGATGTAGGTGAAGAAGTCGACACAGTAGGTGTCGACGATGTTGCCATGGCCGTCACTGAGCTGGCGAAGGAACGTCCACTCGGTTCCGCCCGGCTGGCCGTGAATCTCGGTGTCACCGACATGGCCCACGAAGGTGGCCGTGACGGCGCCACTCGCAGCTGAGGACATACCGAGCCCGACCCCACCAGTGACAAGGAACAGGGCGCCCAGGGCGATCAGTGCGGCGCGCGCCCGGCGCCCGGCAGAGGTGTTGAGGGAGGTTCGGTTCATACCTCGATGGTGACCGCTCTGCGTGGGCAGTTGACATGAGTAGTCCTACCCGGATCAGCGGTATCTCGCTGTCACTGTGTCGATGGGGACGACATCGTCAGGGCCGCTCGCCTCATCGCGTCGGGAAGGTCGTCGACGGACCGTTCGATGGCACCGCCCCCCGGCCGACAGAAGATGAAGCGACAGGCGACGACTCGCAGGCCCGTCGCGTGCTCCAACGCCAGCGCATATGCCGCACCCTGTGGCTGATACTCGACGACCTTTGCGTCGACCTCTGCAGCTGATCGGGCCGAGTCGGTCTTGTAGTCGACCACGATCAATCCGTCGTCGGTTTCGACCAGCAGATCGATGTAGCCCTCGAGGACTCGATCGCCGATCGGGGCGGCCACGTAGACCTCCTTGTGGTGACGCCCACTCGCCGCGGCGATGACGGTCTCGGACTGCAACGCGGAACGGACGAGGCCGGCGACGACGTCGACGTGTTCGGGGATCGACTCGAGATCGCACTGACGGCGAACTTGGAGGTCCAGATCACGGGGTGCCGCGAGGTCGATCACCTGGAGTGTGGCGTGGACGGCGCGCCCGATCGCACTGCCGGCTCGGCCTTGACGTCGAGGGGCCGTTGCGGGCTGCTCGCCAGCCGACGACGAGTTGCGAGCGACCGAGCTCGCCGACACCACACGAGGGGTCAGCTGGGGATCGATGAGTCGAGACCGAGCGTCGATCCACTGAGCGCGGTCGTCGACGGGTATTGGCGAAGCCTGCTCGGGGGGTGTGACCGGGGCCGATTCGACCGGTGTTGCCGAACCGACGTCAGGGGCTCGGGACAGGTCGTGGTCCTCGGCGAAGAAGGTCCACACCCGTCCTGCGTAGGTGTCGGTCGCATTGGGGCTCACTTTGTGGTGGCACGAGACGACCAGGTGATCGCGGGCGCGAGTCGCGGCGACATAGAGGAGTCGAAGCTTCTCGTGGGCGTCCATCTCGAGCTCGAGGTCGGCACGCGGCTCATGGCGGGCCGTGGCGGTGTCCTTGCGAAGCCGCACCTCGGGCGGCCCGACGTCTCCCCACAACACGCTGACCCCTCGGCGGGCCGAGCTCGAACGGGTGGTCATGCCCGAGAGGATCGTGATCGGGAACTCCAAGCCTTTGGCGCCGTGGATGGTCATGATGCGAGCGGCATCGTCATCGGTCTCGGGCAGCAGGGGTTCGTGCACTCGGGCGCCGTCAGCTCCCTGCAACTCGGTCCAGTCCAGGAAGTCACGCAGGCTGACCCCGCCCGACTCCTCGAAGGCGCGCGCCTGGTCGACGAGGAACCGCAAGCGACGCCACACCTCGGCATAACGTTGATCGCCGAACGCCAAGAGCATGGCTTGCCGCTCGACGAGGAGACGATCGAGCAGGGTCGACGGGGGTGACCACCACCGCTCGGCCCACAGGGTGTGGAGGTGTGTCAACGCCTGGCTCACCGGATGGTCGCCGGGCACTGCGGTGGTCGGAGGGCGCCGAACGTCCCACTCTCCACCAGCATTTCGGTAGCTGAACAGGTCGATGTCCGAACACGCGTAGTAGGGGGACCTCAAGGCCGTCACGAGACTGAGTGAATCGGTGGGATCGTCGATGGCGCGAAGCGCCGCCAGGCAGTCGCGAACTTCCTGGGTGTCGTAGACCAGCGTGCCGGTGGCGAGGCGGTAGGGCAGGTCGAGCGCATCGAGAGCACTTCTGAGGTACGGGAGCGATGTCCGTGTCGGGATGAGGATCGTCACGTCGGACAGCGATGCCGCCCGCCACGTTCCGGTGCGTTGGTCGAGGACCGGCCAGCGCTCCGATCGAGTGCGAATGTCGGCGACCGTGTGGGCAACGTCGTGCGCCTCGGCGGACCGGAGGTCACCGGCCTTCACGTGTGCATCGGGGTGCGGGCCCCCGAGCAGGAGCGGACGGTGATCGGCGTCGGGTGAGGCTGATCTCCAGGCGGCCAGGGGTTCGTAGCGAGGTTGGCGCCCCGTCAACTGCACGGGCATCTGGTCGTCGAACAGGGCGTTGACCCAGTCGAGGATCGGCTCGACGGTCCGGAAGTTCGTGGTGAGCTTCTGGACCGGCGACTCGATGGCGAATCGGTCGCGAGCGGTGAGGAACAGTTCGATGTCGGCGCGCCTGAAGCGGTAGATCGATTGCTTGGGGTCGCCCACGAAGAACAGTCGGCCCGGCTCGATGACGAGGTCGTGCCACGCCCCCGGCTCGCCGCCCTCGATCGTGGCGGCGATGAGAAGCGCGACATCGATCTGGATGGGGTCGGTGTCCTGGAACTCGTCGAGCAGCAGATGGGTGTAGCGGCCGTGGAGGACAGAACGAGTCGCCCTGTGGGTTCGGAGCGTTTCGCGGGCGATGACCAGGAGGTCATGGAACTCGAGGCCGCCGGCCCGGCGTCGGGTCTCTGCCGCCGCCGCCACCTCACGAGCCACGCGGATCAACAGGTGGCGCAGCACCTCGTCGACCGCCGCAGCCCTCAACGTGTCAGCAGCTTCGTTGGCTTCGGTCACGATGGCCTTGAACTGCTTGACGTCGCCGCCCCAGGCACCGGCCTTGCCGCCTCGGCCGAGCTTCCACGGCGTCGCAGCTGAGAGCTCTGCCAACTTCCTCGCCGGATCGGTGATCGAGGCGATTCGAGACATCTCGGGGATGAGCTCGACCGCGAGATGTTCGGCGAACAGGTCGC
>JBBQLA010000372.1:0-3675 GCA_038327485.1 Acidimicrobiales bacterium | reverse complement strand
CACCCGGAACTTCGCCCCGGTGTACGGCTCGGCGTCGGGGTTGTAGGTGTCGACGTGGCGATACTCGATGTTGCACTCGTCGGGGGTGAGGTCGACGACCACGTAGCCCTGATCCTCCAGGTTCAGGTGGCGCATCCCCGGGTTCTGTTGCAGCATCCACTGCTCGGCGAGACGCAGCACCCCGCTGGCGACATCGGAGGGCAGGTCCTTGAGGAACGACTTCTTCGGATCGGGATCAGCCGTCATCGAGCCCGACACGAAGTCGTAGCCCACGACCGGTCCCCCGGCGTCGGGATCGACCCGCAGCTCCGACGCGATGTAGATGTGGGTCTGGCCGGTCATGAACACGTTGTCGCTGACACCGTGCGCGGCCAGTGCTTGCAACAGGTCTCGGCGTTCGACCATGTAGTCGTCCCAGCCGTCGCTGGGCGCGTAGAGGCCCGCGTTCTGCGGCATGTCGGGCCGGAACGGCCGGAGGAACTCGAGGTTGACCAGCCGCCAGGGCGTGATCGGGGTGCCGTTGCCGATCGCCCGCCACTTCGCCGTCGACGTGGTGAGCTCGTTGACGAGCCACCCGTACTGCTCGGCGCCCAGCGTCGAACGGGTCGGCGTGTAGGCATCGAGGCCGCCACCCGAGGTGTGGTCGATCTGGGTGATCGCCGGATCGCGGTACTCGCGCACGTCGATGACCGGCACGTCGACCAGATCGCCCCACGAGAAGCTGCGGTAGGCACGGTCAGCACCCGGGTTGATCACCGGCATGTTCTCGAACCATGCCCGTCGCGCTGCGGCCAGACGGTCGGGGTCGCCGAGGCGATCGATGCCGTTGTAGAACTCGCCGTCGTCCCACATCGCCACCATGGGGAGCTTGGCGTGGAAGTCGCGGAGCATCGGCTCCTTGCGCCACCGGTGGTACACGTTTCGGTAGTCGTCGAGCGTGATCGTCCCGTCGTCGCTCACGTAGACGTAGTCGCCCAGGTGCATGAAGAAGTCGAGATCGGGCTCCGCCGCAGCGGCCCGGTGCGCCACGAACCAGCTCGGGTTCAGCTGCTGGCAACTGGCGTAGGCAAACCGCAGGTGATCGGGTGACGACCCCGCAGCGGGGGCCGTGCGCAAGCGTCCGACGCGGCTGGCCACGCCATCGGCTTCGAAGCGGTACCAGTACCAGCGGTCGGGCTGGAGCCCGTCGACGCGGACCTGCACGCTGTGATCACGTTCGGCCACCGCGGTCGCGACACCGCCCGCGGCGACCGTGGCGAAGGTGGGATCGGTGGCCACGGTCCACAACACGCCGACGGGTCCACCGCCGACCGGGGGCTGCACGCGAGTCCAGATCACCGAGCCGTCGGGCAGCGGGTCACCAGCGATCACCCCGTCGACGAACGGCACCGGATCGGGCGACGAGTGGTTCGGCGGCGGGAATGACGCGACCGGCGTCGGCGTGCACCCGGCCAGGACGATCGCCCCCGGCACGCCGATGCCCAGCGCCTTCAGCAGGTCTCGGCGCGAGATCCCACGGCCATCGGCCACCACCCGCGACGGAAAGCTCTCACCCATGCCAGTCCCCCATGCTCCGCTCCGTGCACATGCTCTGTGCACATGCTCTGTGCACATGCCCCGTGCACATGCCCGGTACACACTCTCTGCGCACGGTCTCCGCTCACAGTGTGGCGCACGGCTCTACACCGGCGGTACTCCATGCCGGCGGTCGGAGAAGTGGCGGGTCTTGCCCGCAGCCCGACGTAACCGCCGCAGGATCTCCATCCGCAGATCGCCCCAGTCGACGACGGCGTCGATCACGAGCTCCGCTGCGAGGTGCAGGAGGTCGACGTCCTCCTCGTAGATCGCCCGTTGATCGTGGATGAACGCCTCGCGCTCGGCATCGTCGTCGATCGCGGCGATCTTGTTGGCGAACACGGCGTTCACTGCGGCCTCGGGGCCCATCACCGCGATCTTGGCCGTCGGCAGGGCGAGCGTCGCCTCGGGCTCGAAGGCCGGTCCGGACATCGCGTAGAGCCCCGCGCCGTAGGCCTTGCGCACGATCACCGAGATCTTCGGCACCGTGGCCTCGGAGACCGCCGTGATCATCTTGGCGCCGTGGCGGATGATCCCCTGCCGCTCGACCTCGGTGCCGATCATGTAGCCCGGCACGTCGGCGAGGAAGAGCAGTGGCACGTTGAACGCATCGCAACACCAGATGAACCGGGCAGCTTTGTCGGCGGTGTCGGTGAAGAGCACGCCGCCCTTGATCATCGGGTTGTTGGCGACGAACCCGATCGGCGAGCCATCCATCAGCCCGAAGCCGATGATGAGCTCGGGGGCGAACAGCGGTTTGACCTCGAAGAAGCTCTCGGCATCGACGAGGCAGTCGATGACCGTGTGCATGTCGTAGCCGCGGGTCTCCTCGGCCGGCACGACATCGGCGGTCAGCTCACGCACGGGAGCAACCGCCTCATACGACGGCGGCTCGTCCCGCCAGTACGACGGCAGGTACGTGAAGTACGCCTTGGCCTGCTCGATCGCATCTTCGTCGTCGACCGCGAGGTTGTCACCACAACCCGACACCGTGCAGTGCATGCGGGCGCCACCGGTCTCCTCCAGGGTGGCCTGCTCGCCGATGACCATCTCGGCCATGCGGGGTGAGCCCAGGTACATCGAGGCGTTGCCCTCGACCATGATCACGATGTCGCAGAAAGCCGGGATGTACGCGCCGCCGGCAGCCGACGGGCCGAACAGGCAGCAGATCTGGGGAACCTTTCCCGACAGCCGCACCTGGTTGTAGAAGATGCGGCCGGCGCCGCGACGTCCGGGGAACAGCTCGACCTGGTCGGTGATCCGGGCGCCGGCCGAGTCGACCAGCCAGAAGACCGGCAGGTTGTCCCGCAGCGCGATGTCGGTCAGTCGCACGATCTTCTCGACGGTGCGCGCGCCCCACGATCCGGCCTTGACCGTCGAGTCGTTGGCCACGATCGCGACCGCTCGACCGTCGACCTCGCCCACGCCGGTCACCACGCCGTCGGCGGGCAGATCGGTCGCCAGTGCATTGGCCAACAGACCGTCCTCCACGAACGAGTCGGGATCGCACAGCAGTTCGATGCGCTCGCGCACGAACAGCTTGTTGGCCTTCGCGAGCTTCTCGGCCTCCTTGTGGAGGTTGCCCTGTGGCGCCCGGGTCAACGCTGCGGCAAGACGCTGCGCATGATCGGCGGCGGCGTCGGAGAGGGCGTCGGGCATGGGCGCCATTGTGCCCCACGGTCACCGGACCACCCCAATGGCACGAGCCCGATCAGATGTTCGTCATCGCCAGGTCGACCACCGCGGTGCCGGCGACCGTGACCCGCAGCGTCCACGCTCCTGCGATGCCGTTCGCGGACACCGCCGTGGATGCCTCACCGTCCGAGTTGGTCACGGCATTCGAGGTGCCGACCACGCCGCTCGCACCGTTCGACCCCGGAATCGGGGTGAACGCGACCGGCGTGGCGGCGATTCCGTTGTCGAACCGGTCGACGGCAGCGACCTGCACCGGAGCGAACTGCGTGTTCACGGCGACGCTCTGACTTCCGCCCGCGTAGTAGAAGTCGTCGAAAGGTCCCGGATCGATCACGAGATCGGCTTCGACCTCACCGGGGATCGAGTCGCCGAACAGCGCGGCACCACCCGATTCGCCCGTGGACG
>JBBQLA010000371.1:0-3681 GCA_038327485.1 Acidimicrobiales bacterium | reverse complement strand
TGGATGGACCTCGGTTCGGCCGACGAGCAGAAGGACGCCAAAGACGGCACGGTCGAGGCGTGGGGACGTTCCGAGTCGAACCCCATCGGTGGGTGGTACGGGCTGAAGAAGGGTCTGCGGGGTCGGTTCGGCATGTACGTGCCGCCGCTCATGGAGCACCTCGGTTTGATCGAACTCGAGCACAACGCCCGCAACAACCGGGCTCGGGCGATCTGATGGTGCTGCTCACGCTGGCGGTGTGCGTGGACATCGGGACCGGGATCAGGCCGGACATCGCCGAGATGAACTGACCCTCGTCACGATCCTCCTCGCCGACCCACAGTCCGGAGTCGGATTCGCTCAGGCTTTCGAGTGAGGAGGGACCTTCGACCCTGTCGGTGGAGTGCGAGGTGACCTCATGCTGGAAGAGCCAACGACGGAGGACTCATGAGCCGGATCACGGTCGGAATCGATGGATCGGCGAACGCCCACGCCGCACTCGAGTGGGCGGTCGATGAGGCGCGACTCCGAGGCGCCGACTTGCAGGTCGTGCACACCTGGCAGGTCACCGGTGTGGTGGGTGGGCTCGGCATGGCGGCGTACTACGAAGCGAGTCAGGCCGCCGCGTCGACAGTGGCCACCGAAGCAGCCGCGTGGGCATCGGAACAGCTGGGCGCTCCCGTCGCTCACGTCGTCGAGTGCAGCTCGGCGGTCGAGACGCTCGTACGCGAAGCAGCAGACGCTTCACTGTTGGTCGTGGGCGCGCGCGGTCACGGCGGTTTCGCAGGATTGGTGTTGGGATCGGTGACCACGCAGCTTGCTCATCGCGCACCGTGCGCGCTGGTGATCGTTCCCACCGCGCAGTGACGCAAGTTCAAGCTTCGAGCTTGACCAGAAGCTTTCGCAGCATCGTGACGTTGCGACTGGTGCTGTGCTCACCCAGCACCTTCCAGTGCTTCTTCCTGAGTGTGGTTTCGGTCGACCTGCCACGCATGCGCCAGTGGACTTCGACGCCGTTCACGACCAGCGTGTCGAAGTTGTTGGAGAACGACTCGAGCTCGGTGGCCACCGCAGCCGTGGGTGCGGTCTCGAGAAACGTCACGAAGTACGTGTCGTCGTGGTCGACGGGGAACGGCTCCAACGCCAGGGCGGCGCGGAGCTCGGCCGGTGTGCGGACGAACGTCGTCACCTCGAAGCCGTACTCGGCCTCGAGCGCCCGTTCGATGGACGTCTCGACGTCAGCGCGACGACCGGTGGCGTCGAACACCACGTTGCCGCTGTTGAGGTAGGTCCACGGGCCGTCGTAGCCGAGCTCGCCGACGATCTCGGCCAGTCGGGACATGGCGACAGTGCGATTGCCCACGTTGACGGCACGCAGGAACCCGACCCGGAGTGTCATGCGTCGATGATCGCACGGCGCCGGCTTCTCTCCTCCGCAGTCTCGGGACGAAAATGATGCCTGAATGCTCGATCCGGCCACAGATGGTCGAAGGGCCTTCTGTGGACAGCAATCGGGACCAGTCCGGGCGGTAGACAGGGCATCCAGTAGATGGATGGAGGAGTGGCGACATGAAGGTGATCACACTCGGAACCGGCAGCCCGATCCCCGACGCGAACCGTGCCGGACCGGCGACCCTGGTTCGAGCGACCGGTCGTGATCTGCTCTTCGATTGTGGGCGGGGCGTGCTCATGCGTGCTGCTGCGGCGATGACCGGGCCCCTGGGCTTCGACACCGTGCTGCTCACCCATCTGCACAGCGATCATGTGACCGACTTCAATGACATCGTCACCATGCGATGGGCGATGTCACCGACCCCGAATCCACTGCGAGTGGTGGGTCCGGTCGGCACACAGAACTTCGTCGACCGCACCCTCGACATGCTGCGTGACGACATCGGATACCGACTGGCCCACCACGCAGACTTGAACTGGCATCCCGCCTGCGAGGTCACCGAGGTCATCGACGGGGTGGTCTCCGACGACGGGGTCATCCGGATCGTGGCCGAACCCACCGATCACTCGCCCGTTCACCCGACCATCGGCTACCGCATCGAGAGCGAGGGCTCCGTCGTCGTCATCGCCGGTGACACGGTGCCGTGCGACGGTCTCGATCGTTTGTGCGCAGGCGCAGACCTCTACGTGCAGACGGTCATTCGACGGGCGCTGATCGAGGCGATCCCCGTGCCTCGGCTGCAGGACATCCTCGACTACCACTCCAGCATCGAGGACGCCGCCGACACCGCCGCTCGTGGCGAGGTGGCGACGCTCGTGCTCACCCACATGGTCCCAGCGCCGTGGCCAGGGACCGAGGGTGAGTGGATCGCTCAGGCGGCCGAGCGGTTCAACGGCGAGATCGTGATGGCTCACGACCTGTGGGAGCGCGACCTCGCAGCCGGTTGACGCTCTGGGTGAGGCGTTGCTCGGTCGATCAGAGTTCGCTTCGGCGTTGCATCGACGCGAAGGAGACCCAGCCGGGCAGGATCGGGAGCCAGAAGGTGAGGCCCCGATAGATCAGCACGGCACTCAGGGCGGATCCGGCGGCGAGCCCTCCCGACGTGAGGCCGGCGACCAGCGCCGCCTCGACTGCGCCGAGTCCTCCCGGTGTCGGGGCAGCCGACGCAATGACCGAGCCGATCAGGTACACGAGCGCCACCGGCACCAGCGCGGTGGCTCTCGAATTGGGTGCGATGGACAGGCACGCGGCGTACAGCGCCATGATGTATCCGAGGGTGACCACCGCGGAACCACCGACCACCTCGGCCAACTTGGCGGGCTGTCGGACCAGCTCGCCCAGCCCGTGCAGCGAGTTGCGCACCGGTGGGATGAGTCGTTGGGTGGCGAAGGCTCGGGCTGGCGCAATCAACGCGATCAGCAACGCCGACCCGACCACCGCCGCAACCACGATCAACAGCACGGTCCCGCCCGGGAGGCTGAAGTCCTTCAGCTGAGACGTACCGCCCATCAGGAGGAACGCGCCGAGCAAGCCGATGTGGACGAGCACACCGGCGGCCGAATTCAACGCCACCGAGGCCGCCGAGGTCGCCAATCCGATGCCACGTCGCTGCAGATAACGGGTGGAGACAGCCAACGACGCTGCGGTCGTGAGGATTCCGACGAACGAGGTGGCCAGCTGCAGTTCGAGGTTGGACCAGAACGGCAGTCGCCCGGGCACCGAACCGTCAAAAGCCCACGCTGCCCCGGCGTAGGTCGCGAACGAGGCCACCAGTGCGACACCGACCCACAACAGATCGGCGTGGGCGATCTGGGTCCACACGTTGGTCGACCCGAGGAGTTGAGGGACCAGAAACGCCAGCCCCACGGTGGACGCGGCGACGATCGCCAGGGTTGCCGGGCGAACCCGCTCGAGACGGCTGAGCAGCACCGCTTCCTCGGCGATGCCGACGGCTCGACGTACCTCCGACGAGATGGCGTCGATCCCGCACGATGCCGCGACCTCCCGACGGGTGAGGTCGCTCAACGCCAAGGGCTGGAGGTAAGGCAGCGCACCGGCAAGCGTCGAGACGCCCAGCACTGCCCTCGCGCTCCGTACCGCTCTGGCGGCCCCGACTCGTACGCTGACCGACGACAACATCTCGGCGACGTCGAGGCCCAACGCGTCGAAATCTGCGCCGAGTTGGGCAGCGGAGAACTCGATGATCTGCACGTTGGAGTCGATGTCGGTCACGAAGGACGACAAGCGGA
>JBBQLA010000370.1:0-3681 GCA_038327485.1 Acidimicrobiales bacterium | reverse complement strand
AGCCGGCCACGAGCGAGGTGACGCGATCCTTGAGTTGGTTGAGGGCCTGGGCGCTGCCGCCGTTGGTGGTGTCGTCGATCGACATCAGATCTGCATCCTCATGATCTCGTTGAAGGACTCAACGGCTTTGTTCCTGACCGCCACCGTGAGTTGGGTACTGAGCTGAGCGTCCGAAGCGGCGATCAGGTATTCCTCGATGTTCTTGAGCTTTCCGGTCGCGGCGTCCTGGGCGAGCCCGTCGGCCTTGGTCTGGCTCGCCTGCAGGTTGTCGAGGGCGGAGCCGATCGAGTTGCCGAAGTCGTTGCCGCGTTGGGTCGACGCAGCGCTGTCGGCCGCGCTCGGCCGCTGGGTGGCGATCGTGCTGTTGATCGATGACGCGCCTGCGCTCACCGGGGGAATCAGGGCCATCAGGACTTCCCGATCTCGAGCGCTCGGAGGTACGAGTCGCGGGCACGCTCGAACACGGTGACGTTGGCGGAGTAGGCGCGCTGGGCGATCACCAGTGAGGTCATCTGATCGACCAGGTCGACGTTGGGTCGTCGGACGAGTCCCTGCGCGTCGGCGAGCGAGTTGTTGGGGTCGAACGTCAGCACGCCGTCGCCACTCGCCAGCTGGATCTTCTGGACGCGTACACCGCCACCGGTTTCCGCGCCACCGATCGAGTCACCGCCGGGCACCGACTCGGCGATGACGTTGCGGGCCTGGAACGCTTCCTCGCTGGTACGCCGCACGGTGTTGACGTTGGCGACGTTGTCGGAGATCGCGTCGATCCACGTCTTCATGGTCGAGATGCCCGAACCGGCGACCGAGAGTGAGCTGAACGGAGTGGTCATGATCAGCCGATCACGGCTCGGAGCAGACGGAACTTGGCGTTGACCGCTTCGACCAGCAGCTGCTGGCGCAGAGCAGTGTCTGTCAGGTTGGTGAGTTCTTTGTCGACCTGCACGTTGTTGCCGTTGGGCAGCGGTGCGTCGGTCGACGACGAGACCGACACGCCGGCAGTGCCCGGTTGACCGGAGCTGACGGCGCGGGCCAGCTGATCCTCGAAGTCGACACGCGTCGCCACGTAGCCGGGCGTCTCCATGTTGGCGACGGCATCTTCGGCAGCGGCCTTGCGTTCGTTCAGGCCATCAAGGCCCGCCCGAAGCGTGTCGAGCGTGAGATCGGAGATCATACGGATCAGCCTTCAGTGAGAACTGTTGGTCCATCGCCGATCCGTGGCGAGAGGTGAGCGATCCGTGCTCACGCATCCTTTCGGTCACCGCACTCCGGAGTTGAGCAATTCCGCGTAGGAACTGCGGGCCGAAGTTCTGCCAGCCTGAGCTCAGGCGAGCGCGTCGAGCGCGGACGATCGCGTCTCGCGTTGCGCCAGGTGGGCGCGACGTCGGAGACCGACCATCTCGGAGCGCACGGCTTCCTGCTGGACCCGCAGACGCGCGTGTGCTGCATCGAGCTGATCGACCAACGATCGAGCGCGCGCCGCGAGCTGATCCGGGATGGCCCCGAGACCGACGGGCGGTGCCCACGGGGCGGCCTCGCCCGTTCCGCCGGCCTCCAACGCGCCGACGCTGGTGAGGCCCTGCTCGAGTTCGTCGAGCGCTGCGAGCCAACCGGCCAGATCCGCAACGGGGCTCACGGCGACAGGGCCCGCGGGGACAGGGCTCACGGCACCGGTGCGGGGGTCACCGCTGCTTGGCGCCAGGCGTCGAGCAGCGGGGTCACCAGATCACGACAGGCAGCCACCCGCTCGGCGCTGGCGGCGATGTCGGCGTTGGAATCGACGTTGGCCGACACCAGCTCGGAGTACAGGTGCTGATAGATGGCGCCGAGGCCCTCCGCACCGGACCACTGGGAACGGTCGAGCGACACGTCCAGCGCGTCGACGATCTCCTGGGCGTGCACGAGCGTCGCGCGGGCGTTGCCGCTCCCCGACCTGAGCGCGGTTTCGGCTTCGTCGAGGTCGCGGTCCAGACGTTCGTACAGCAGGACGAGGAGCTTGGCCGGCGAGGCCACGACCTTGCCGTCGCGTTCGTAGCGGAGCCGGGCACCGGCCATCTTGGGGCTGAGTCCAGGCAGCGCACCGGCCACCGTGGAAGCAGTCGGGCGGGGCGCAGTCGAGGGGGTGGTGAGAGACATCGGATCCTTGTCGGTGCGAAACGAAGACAGCTGGAGAAATTCGGACGACGAGATCAGCCGACTACGAGGACGACTTCGACGATGCGGCGGAGCCGGAGAACTGGCTCGTCAGGTAGGTGCTCTGGTTCTTGAGATTGCCCAGGGTGACTTCCATGGCGGTGTACTGCTTGCGGAGGCTGGCCTCCCTCGCCGTGAGCCGGATGTCGAACGCGGCGATGGCCGTGTCGAGGTTGTCCATCCGCGTCTGGCGGTTGTTCTCGGCGACGGTGAGGTAGCCGTTGGTCGAGTCGGTGGCCTTGGCGATGGCCTGCGCCAGCCGCTGTGCCAACCCGGGCTCGTAGCTGACCGTGCCGACGGGTCCGAGCGTCAACCCGTCGGTCTGCACCGACAGGCCGCCGAAGAGTTGCTGGGTCGATGGCGCGGTGAGGACCTGGCCGACAGCGGTGGCCGCAGTGCCGTCGATGGTGCCGGCGACGTCGGTGCCGATGGCAGCGGCGAAGTTGGTGCCGTCCCAGGCCACGTCGAAGCCGCCCCCCGTGCCGACGTTGCGGGCGGACGCCTGGAGCCCACCCCCCGTTTCGGTCACGTCGACGGCGAGTCCGGCGGCGTCGATCGCTGCCTGGAGCCCGACCACTGCGTTGGCTGCGGTGTCCGTCGGCATGACGTTGTAGGTAGCTGTTCGCTGACCGATACGCACTGTCACCGGGCCGGGCACGGCCAGCGGCCAACCCGACGCCAGGCCTGACACCGTCGCCTTGGTGGCCAGTGAGGTCACTTCAACCGCTGCGGTGCCCGTCTGGGTCGCGTCGCTGGCACCGATGAACTTCACCGAACCGGTGGTGGCGGCGCCTTGCACGAACATTCGCTGGACTCCAGCGGGGTCCTTGGCGAATGCGTCGAGGAACTTCTGGTTGTCGAAGGTGGCGAGTCCGGTGCGATCGAGTGACACGCCGACCAGGCCCGGTGACTTGTAGCTCGACTGCCCGACTGCATTGGCGAGCGCCGAGGTCACCGCCTGGCTCAGCTGCCGAACCGCGGCATCACCCAGCAACGCTCCGGCGGTCTTGGTCTTGGTGTCGTAGGCCGTCTTTTCCTTGATGTCACTCATCGCCGCGTTGACGGCGTCGACGAGTTTGCTGACCTTGTCGGCGATGGAGTTCGCATCGGCGGAGATGTCGACCTGCACCAGGGCAGCCGTCTTGGCCCGGGCCACGATGGTCACGCCGGGGATGATGTTGCTGAACGAGTTCGTCGAGGACGTGACCGAATAGGCCCCCGGTCCGGTGCCGAGCGTGATCGAGGCGTTTCCGCCCTGGTTGGTGATCACCGTGCCGCCCACGGCGGGGTCGAGGCCGCTGTCGATGGTGAAGACCGAAGTGTCGCCGGTGGTGGTGGCATTGAGCTGGAGGCGGAAGCCCGACCCGGTGGTCACCGCGGCGGCCCGGATTCCCAGGTTGGCGTCGTTGATCGCCGTGGTCACTTCGGCGAGCGAACCGCCGCCGACCGACAACACATGCGCCGTGCCGCCAACGGTGATGGTCAACG
>JBBQLA010000369.1:0-3697 GCA_038327485.1 Acidimicrobiales bacterium | reverse complement strand
GTGCACTGCGAACCTCGACCGGTTCAGCCAGGGGGAGTGCCGTGGTGGATCGCGGGACCGCTCCATCACCGGAACCTGCACCGACTGGTGCGCCACGGTCGGGGCTGGATTCCCATCATGGGCGCCGGCATCGAGGACGTGCGGACAGGACTGGAGGTGATCCGCCAGGAGTTCGAGGGCAGCGACCGGCAGTGGACCGGGATCGCCGTGCAAGGTTCGCTGCCGGTCGTACGCGACTCCGACGGTGCCACCGATCTTGCGGCGACCATCGCTCGAGCGGATGACTGGATCGAGGCCGGCGCAACGGCCATCCACCTACCGATGAAGGCGTTCTGTCCGGACTGGCGCGACGCCTCGGACTTCTTCGACTCGGCGGTTGCCCTGTTCGAGGCTCGATAGCGTCACGGCGTGGCGAGCGACACGAGGGAGCTGGAGATCGACGGCAAGACCGTTCGAATCACCAGCCCCGACAAGATGTTCTTCCCGGCGATCGAGGCCACCAAGGCCGACCTGGTCGACTACTACCTGGCGGTGGCCGAGCCGTTCCTGGCGGCCAACCGCGATCGGCCCACCATGCTGCAGCGCTTTCCTGATGGGGCTGCAGGCAAGAGCTTCTACCAGAAGCGTGTTCCCGCCGGCGCGCCCGAGTGGTTGCAGACGACCGTTGTGTCCACACCGAACGGCACCACCTCGAACGCGTTGGTGTTGGCCGATCTGGCCCACGTGGCCTGGGCGGTGAACCTCGGGTGCCTCGGCTTTCACCCCTGGCCACTTCGCGCCGGCGCGCCGGAATCGACCGACGAGCTCCGCATCGATCTCGATCCGTCGCCCGGCATCACCTTCGAGCAGGTCCGAGAGGCTGCATCGGAGGTGAACCGACTGTTCACCGACGTCGGGATCACCAGTTGCCCGAAGACCAGCGGCAATCGCGGGCTGCACATCTACGTGCCGCTGACGCCGGAGCAAGACTCCTACACCGTGCGGGCCGCGGCAGTCGCGGTGGCCCGGGAACTCGAGCGCCGGCGCCCCGACCTGTGCACCGCGGCGTGGTGGAAGGAAGAGCGCGGCACCCGGGTGTTCGTCGACTTCAACCAGAACGCGCCACACAAGACGGTGTTCGGCACCTGGGCGGTGCGGCCCCGGGTCGGTGGCCAGGTGTCCATGCCGTTCCGCTGGGACGAACTGGCCGACATCACGCCCGACGAGCACACGCTGCGAACGGTGCCGGATCGAGTGGCGGCGCACGGCGACCCGTGGGCCGGTGTCGCTCCGCAGTCGTTGGCGCCGCTCACCGAGATGTCAGAACGGGACCGGGCGACCGGGCTCATCGACGCTCCCTGGCCGCCGGTGTACCCGAAAATGCCCAACGAGCCACCGCGGGTCGCCCCCAGCCGAGCGCGAAAGCACGACTGATGGCGCACGTCATCTGGGACTGGAATGGCACGTTGATGGCTGATTTCACGCTGCTCTTGGCGTCCGCCAACAGCACGCTGGCGCGCTTCGGTGGGGGAGTGCTCGACGTCGAGAGCTACCGGTCGGCCTTCCGGCGCCCGATCAACCTCTTCTACATGGACTTGTTGGGCCGCAACCTGTCCGATTCCGAGTGGGTCGAGCTCGACCAGCACTTCCACGAGCACTACGCCACAAATCTGCACCAGGTTCACCTGACCGACGGGGCACCCGAGCTGCTGGCCTCGGTCCAACGCGCCGGCAACACCCAATCGGTGTTGTCGATGTGGTTCGAGGACCAACTCGTGCCGTTCATCGAGTCACGCGGCGTGGGGGAGCACTTCGTCCGGGTCGACGGTCGACCCCTCGATGCACCATCGGGGTCGAAGACTCCGCACCTGGCCAACCACCTCCAGGCGCTGGTCGCCGACGGCCACGAGATCACCGAGATCGTCATGATCGGCGACACGGTGGACGACGCCGAGGCCGCCTTCGCCAACGGGATCGACGTAGTTCTCTACGCGGGAGGAGAGTTCGCCGCCGACCGACTCGCCGCGACCGGCGCTCCCGTAGCGACGTCGTTGTCCGAAGCGCTCGACCTGGCCGGAGTGCGTCGCCACTAGGTTGACGTGGTGAGCAGCTTCTACCCCTACGCAGAGCGATTCCCCGTGGCCCGCGGACTGCTGTCCGAAGGTCGCGATCCCGCCGTCATCCTGTCCGAACTGGCCGAGATGGCCCACGAGGAAGACGCCACGTGGGAGAACGGCAAGGTCTCGGGGTCGATGTACTGCGGCGACCACGATCACTACGACTTCATGAACGAGGCCTACGCGCTGTACGGCCACATGAACGCGCTGCAGCGCGACGTGTGTCCCAGCGCCACCCGCTTCGAGGGTGAGATCATCGCCATGGGCCTTGACCTCATGCACGGTTCCGCAGTCACCGACACCACGCCCGGTGGTCTGGTCGCGAGCGGGGGCAGCGGATCGATCCTGCACTCGATGCTGTCCTACCGAGAACACGGCGCCAAGCACCGCGGCATCACCGGCGGCAACATCATTAAGCCGGAGACCGCTCATCCGGCGTTCGACAAGGCGTGCCACCTCCTCGGCATCGAGCTGCGGGTGGTGCCCGTCGGTGACGACACACGCGTGGACCCCGCCGAGATGGCCAAGCTCATCGACGACAAGACGCTTGCCCTCGTCGGCTCGGCCGGCAACTACGGCTACGGCACGATCGATCCCATCGACGAGCTGAGCGCGTTGGCGCTCGAGCACGGAATCGGACTGCACGTCGACGGCTGTCTCGGCGGCTTCATCCTTCCGTTCGGCGAGATGCTCGGTTTCCCCATCCCGGTCTTCGACTTCCGCCACCCCGGTGTCACCACCATCTCGGCCGACACCCACAAGTACGGCTACGGATTGAAGGGCACGTCGCTGCTCCTGTTCCGTGACATCACCTACCGCAACAGCCAATACTTCTTCATGTCCGACTGGTCCGGCGGCAAGTACTGCTCACCCGGCATCGACGGCTCACGAAGCTCCGGTCTGCTCGCGGCGACCTGGGCAGCCATGGTCAAGATTGGCAAGCAGGGCTACCTCGGCTACGCCCAGCAGATCTTCGACACCTCGTACGCCATGCAGGATGCGGTGCGCTCGCACCCTGAGCTGCGCATCCTCGGCACGCCGAGCTTCCTGTTCGCTTTCACCTCCGACGACTTGGACATCTATCTCATCAACGACGCCCTCAAGGCGCGCGGGTGGCGCATGAACGGCTTGCAGTACCCCGATGCCATCCACATGTGCGTCACCCGACCCCAGACGCAGCCCGGGGTGGTCGAGGCGTGGGAGCAAGCCCTCGACGAGGCCGTGCAGTACGCCAAGGATCACGCGGGCGAGGCAGCCTCCTCCGGGGCGATCTACGGGGGCGTGCCCGGCGGCGTCACCCCCGATGTCGACGAATTCATCGGCGCGGTGATGGCGGACATGATGGACCATCACCAAGCTCTGCCCGACCCCGCCTGAAGGTGACTCGCGTCCTGGCGCTGTCGCCGCACTACGACGACATTCCGCTGAGCCTCGGCCAATCGCTGCTCGACGGTGAACTCCGACGTGCCCAGGTCACCGTGGGGGTGGTCTTCGGTCGCAGCAACTGGGTGCGGTACTTCCATCCGACGCGCTCACGATGGCCGCTGGCCACAGCGATCCGCAGCGCTGAGGAGGTCCGCAATGCGGCGCGGTTCCGATAT